>DATNPE010000174.1:0-3578 GCA_036703355.1 Allocoleopsis sp.
AACCATTCCGGCCCTAACCCTGACGGACACCTATTTGTGTCAGAGGCACGGTGCCTTTGAAGCAAATCCGCAAACAGGTGAACTGATTCACTTGCAATCCGGACGGCACTGGCGACAGTGGAACAACGAGTGGTATCGCCAGCACACCCACCCAGACGGCATTCGCTTCGAGATTCATGAAGCCTTAGATCGGCTTTACACGCAGGGCTATCGAGCAACTCGCGTCATTATTGCCCAACGCTACAAGGACTTGATTAGTGCTTACCTAGAGCGCAGCACCCCTTGGCGCGGTCAGACCGATTCCGCCAAGCCTCGGCTGTATGGTCTGCCTGTAGAGTTTAGCCCCACGCCAGAAGAAGACCCATGCTGGGATGTGATTAATTTTGATTTAGAAAAAGAGCCTGGTGCCCCGGTTCGTTATCCCTATTTTCGTTTGTTCGAGTAATCCATCCTGAGTCGTGAACGATTGGTTGCTAACGGCTCCGGGCGCTTAGCTTCAGAGTGAACTATGCATCACGCATCTATTCGGACTGCCAACATCCATCGGGCGATCGCGTTTTACGAGCAGTTAGGGTTTGTGGTCAACGAACGATTTACCACGGGCTATACCCTCGCTTGCTGGATGTCAGGCTTGAATGGGCGAATTGAATTGATTCAAATTCCGCAGCCGCGTCCTGCCGCTGATGCTTTTAATGACGAACACTACACCGGGTACTATCACCTTTCTTTCGACCTCACTCAGACCGTTGCTGATTTGCCGCAGTGGTTGGAGAAGTTACAAGCTAAATTTGTGGCAGCCTCAGAGACTCAGCCAGAACAAATATCACCGCTAAAGGTGCTGCTAGAACCGACTCAACAGATGATTGGCGATCGCGTCTACGAAGTGGCTTTCATTGCCGATGCCGATGGTTTACCCCTCGAATTCATCCGGGTGATGAGCCATGAGTAGCGAGTCGGTTGAGATTTTTCCGAATAACTGGGCGTACCTAAAAGCAGAACTGGCTTGGCTCGATCGCATTCTGAGTGTGGCGATCGCTCGGCAGCGGCAAGAGCAAAAAACAGTGGAGCGAGTCGCCCAGTCACGCGCTGATAAAGTCACGAGTCATTGGTGGAAGGGCTTAGTGGCCTTAGATAGTACTGCGGGTTACGACGAAACGCGCCCCCGTTCTACCCAGCGCAGCAGTACTGCCACCAGCCATCAGCAGCAGATGGAAGCGCGAATTCAAGCTAGCTTGCAGCAGGGGATTGCGCTGGGGTTGCCGCAATTGCGCGATCGCCTCAAACTCACCGCCTTTGAGAAAAACTTGGTGCTGTTTAGCTTAGCGCCGGAAATCAATCGCCGTTACGCCAAACTCTACAGCTACTTAGAAAGCCACGAGACGAATCGAGACGCACGGGTGGCGGTGGAGGTCTATAGTCAATGTGGTTGTCCCGACTTACCCACCATCGACTTAGTGTTGCGGCTGCTGTGTCGCAATGACCAAGAGTGGCAGGCAGGCCGCGCCTACCTCACAGCCAATACTGGTTTAGTGCAGCAAGGCTTGGTGCAGATTGTGGCTCGTAAAGATGAAACCTTGTTGACCCGTCGCCTCAAATTGCAGGACGAGTTAGTCAATTATTTATTGGCTGAACAACCCCAGACAAAAAGTTTAGAGCTTCTCCTGCAGTCAACTCGGTCACAACCCGCGATCGCCCATCACCCAACCCTACCTCGCTACCTCCACGAGACCAAAACCCCAGTTGATTGGACGCAACTGATTTTGCCTGCCTCACTATTAGAGTCTTTGCAACACATAGGGCAACGAGTCGCACTTTGGCCAGAGGTGCAAGCGATTTGGAGCAGTTCTCATCCTGACACCTCAACTTCACCCCTGCTCCCTGGAACCGTTGCGGTTTTAGTAGGGGCGGCTGGTACCGGAAAAACAATGGCAGCAGCGGCGATCGCCCAGCAACTTCAAACGCCCCTCGTTTGGGCAGATCTAGCGCTAGTTCCCCCCGGCAATTTTGCCAGATTACTCCAGGAAATTCAGGCACACAACCCCACCGTTTTGCTGATCAAATCCGCGCAGTTATGGTTAGGGCGTTCTTCTCCCTTAACTACGGCAGAAATACACCAACTGATTGACCAACGGCAGCAACAACGAGGCATCACCTTACTCAGCGTGCCCCTATTACAATCAGTGCGTTGGCATTGGCGGCAACAAATTGACCAAATTTTAGAATTCTCGCTACCCACTCCGGGCGATCGCTTGAGGTTATGGCATCAGGTCTTCCCAACCACGATCGGTCTTGACTCCAGCATTGATTGGGAGTTTCTGGCGCACAAGCTACCCTTAAGCGGCGGTGAAATCCGGGCGATCGCTCAAGCAGCCACCTTCTATGCCGCCACAAATTCCTTAGAAATTAAGGTGACAATGGCTCACATTCTCCGAGCCTGGGAACAGAAGCAGCAGAAACTAAGAACTCGCAGCTAAAAAAAATAAGCCCCTCAATTTAGGAGCTTGGTGTCTGTTGGGTTAATTTGCTAAAAGCTAATTGTTTGAATCGCTAATAAAACGCTTAATCGTTAAATAATGATTTTGGATTGAATCAGGGTAAAAAATCACTCAGCTAGCGTTATTTGCACCGCAGCTTTCATTACCAACAAACCTTTTTGATCCTGCTAGTTCGCGCTTTGGCAGAGGGCTATCTTTGTTTTGCGATAGACCCCCGACGTTCTAAAAGCATCTCAATTTCTCCAGGAGCTTCCCGCTGAATGACCCCTGCATGCACCGCATCGTACAGCTTTTCTAAAACCTCTAAATCGGCAGCTTTGTAGCCCCTAATTGCCAACACTTGGCGAATTAATCCCTCAGACTCTACGCTGAGGCAGCCTGTTTGGAAGGCAGATTGTACGAGCGTATGGATCATAGCTACGAATTATCCTGTCTTTTTAACTGCCACCCTTACTATCAAATATTTCCAAGTCCTAACAGTTGATTGAGATCGGCAAAGACCTGTGAGCTTAAACTCAACTTACTTGTGATTAATGTCACTGACAATTAATATCAATTGCGTGGGCGATAGCTGGATTGACTCAGGCCAAATCACGTGAAACCCTGCTCCAGCAGCGTTAACTATTCTGCATTAAAGCTGTAAATAGGTTTCACGTCTGGGTAATTAATGATTTAATGCCGATAAGATAGGGTCAATCATCTGCCAATTTGTGGGTGCAGCTTCGAGAACGGCGGCAGTTGATGTTGAGGAGTGAAGAGGATGGCTTATTCTAATCGTGCATATCAACCTTCCGTGTTGGAGTTAGCACGGGAAGGCAATATTCGAGCGATCGCTTACTGGCTCAATGGTCAGTTAGTTCCTCAAGGGGTTTATGCGTCGATTCGCCCGCTGCGCTCCAATTGTCTGCATATCACGGTGGAATTCGATCGCATTCCAGAGCGCGATCGCTTAGTTCGTTTCATTTGCCATCGCCTCTGCAAACTCAACCTAGACTTTATTGAAGGCGTCAAGATTTCTGCCCGCTTTACGGATGAAAGTCAAATTCTTTGGCAACAATCCGTTCGCCTCGTCACTTCCGCCAA
>DATNPE010000175.1:0-9553 GCA_036703355.1 Allocoleopsis sp.
AAGCATCCGCTTGTTTTGAGGGATGGCGATGCGCTTCTGTGGCTCTCGGATGGCTCTCTGGTTTTGTCTGTTTGGTGTTGTTCCTGTGTTTGGTGTTGCTGAAGGGGCGATCGCGACTGGCTCGGTGCCTGGTTTGGTGCGGGCGGTTGTGGTGGCTCAAGCGGGTTCGGGTTCTACGACGGTTCAGGGGCAGGATGCGATCGCGGGGCTGTTTGAGCGGGGGGTGCAGCAGTATCGCCAGGGGGAACTGAAGGCGGCGCTACAGACGTTTGAGGCTGTGTTGGCGCGGCTGGAGGGGAGGAGGCTGAATGCGACGCAACAACAGCAACGGGCGGAGACGCTGAATCAGTTGGGGTTGGTGTATGAGGCGTTGGGGCAGTATGACCGAGCGATCGCGATGCATGAACGATCGCTGGAGTTGCAGCGGCAATTAGGCGATCGCCAGGGGGAGGGGGCGGCGCTGAGCAATTTGGGGATTGTGTCGGCGCGGTTGAGTCGGTATGACCAGGCGTTGGCTTATTACCAGCAGGGGTTGCAGTTGCTGCGGTCAGTGGGCGATCGCGAGGGGGAGGCGGCGACGCTATCAGCGATTGGTATGGCTTATCGGGG
The DNA here is from genome assembly GCA_036703355.1 of Allocoleopsis sp. GTDB lineage: Bacteria > Cyanobacteriota > Cyanobacteriia > FACHB-46 > FACHB-46 > Trichocoleus. Next base: position 610 of record DATNPE010000175.1, read on the forward strand.
GATGGGGCAATATGCCAAGGCGTTAGGGTTTTATCAGCAGGCGTTGCAGATTCAGCGGGAGATTCAGGATGCGAGAGGTGAGGCGACGGCGCTGAACAATATTGGGGTTTCTTACACCTATTTGGATGATTACCCCAAGGCGTTGCAAGCGTATCAGCAAGCGTTAGCGATTCGACACAAAATTGGCGATCGCCGGGGAGAAGGGCTGACGCTGAGTAATTTGGGCGGGGTGTATGACAACCAAGGGCAGTATGCTCAGGGGTTGACTTATTATGAGCAAGCCTTGGCAATTCGGCGAGAGGTTGGCGATCGCGCGGGGGAAGGAGTGACGCTGAATAGTTTGGCGTATACCTACGATGTGTTGGGACAATACCAGAAGTCGCTGGAGTTGTATCAGCAGGCGTTGGCGATTCGGCGGGAGATTGGCGATCGTGCGGGGGAGGGGATTACGCTGAATAATCTGGGCCGACTCTACAGCAAGCAGCAACAGTTGACTCAGGCGCTGGAGATGTATCAGCAGGCGTTGGCGATCCATGAGGCGATTGGGAATCGAGCCACGCAGGGAGTGACGCTCAACAATATTGGTGAGATTTACCGGATGCAGCAGCAGATTCAACAAGCGCTCCAGTCTTACCAACAGTCGTTGGCGATTCGGCGAGAAATTGGCGATCGCTCTGGACAGGGCGTGGCACTCAACAATATGGGTACTGCTTATTTAGATTCTGGGCAGTTCCCTCAGGCGCTGCAAGCTTATCAACAAGCTTTGGAGATTTTTCAAGCAATTGGCGATCGCCCCAATGAGGCCACGACGCTGGGCAATATTGGGGTTTTGTATCAACAGCAGCGGCAATACCCGCAGGCAGAGCAGGCCCTTTGGGGAGCGGTGACAGCGTTAGAGTCGTTGCGACCAGGCTTGAGTGATGCCAATAAGGTGTCGATTTTTGAAACTCAAGCGGGTCATTATCGGCTGCTCCAGCAGGTTTTAATTGCTCAACAAAAAACTGAAGCGGCGCTGGAGGTGAGTGAACGGGGGCGATCGCGGGCGTTTGTAGAATTGTTGGCGGCTCGTTTAGCCAAATCTGCTGCCAATGCTTTGCCGAATTTACCCGCCAGTCAGCCGCCCAACCTGAAGCAAATTCAGCAAATTGCGCGGCAGCATCGAGCGACGTTGGTGGAATACTCGATTCTTTCAGAAGCCATTGCGGGAAAAGGGCGATCGCAGCTCCAAGAAACTCAACTGTTGATTTGGGTGGTGCAACCCGACGGTAAAGTGCTGTTTCGTCAAGCCAACTTGAAACCGCTGTGGCAGCAGAATTTAAGTGCTCCCAAGCCCTTAGCTCAGTTGGCAGATTTAGTCATTGCCGCTAGAGGCGCAATCGGAGTTGGGGGGCGGGGTCTCACTTTTGTCGAAAATACAGCGCTGATCGAACAGATTGCTGCCAACACCAGGGACGACTCGCTGAATGTGCAGCAACTCCAGCAACTGCACCAAGTGTTGATTCAACCGATCGCCGATCTCTTGCCCACTGATCCGCAAGCGCCAGTCATTTTTGTACCGCAGGGGCCGCTATTTTTGGTCCCCTTTGCTGCCTTGCAAGACTCCAAGGGTAAATACTTGATTGAGCAGCACACGATCCTGACGGCTCCGGCGATTCAAGTGTTGGACTTAACCCAGCAACAGCGGCAAAAAGTGCAACAAGCTGGCGCGAAGCAGGCTTTGGTGGTGGGTAATCCTGCCATGCCCAGTCTGCCCCCTAGTCCAGGTCAGCCCCCCCAACCCCTGCCGAGTTTACCCGGTGCGGAGCAAGAAGCCAAAGCGATCGCTACCTTGCTGCAAACCCAAGCGATTACGGGCGACCAAGCCACCAAAGCCACAGTTCTACCCCAGTTAGCTCAGGCTCGGATTGCCCATCTGGCAACTCACGGGCTGTTGGATGACTTTACAGGCTTGGGGGTTCCAGGTGCGATAGCGCTAGCTCCTTCATCAGGAAGGCTCGCTTTAGCGCCAACGGGTTCTGATAACGGCTTGCTCAGCGCCAGCGAAATTCTCCAATTGCAGTTGCAGGCAGAGCTGGTGGTGCTCAGCGCTTGTGATACAGGCAGGGGAAGGATTACGGGGGATGGCGTGATCGGTCTGTCGCGATCGCTCATTTCGGCAGGCACCCCCAGCGTCATTGTCTCGCTCTGGCAAGTCCCCGATGCTCCTACCGCTAGCTTGATGACCGAGTTCTACAAGAACTGGCAATCGGGTGCAGCCACGAACCGCCAAAACAAAGCTCAAGCCCTCCGCCAAGCCATGCTCACCACGCTGGAACAATACCCCGACCCCAGAGATTGGGCTGGTTTCACTTTAATTGGCGAAGCCGAATAACTCCCAATCGCCCGTGGTGAATGACGAATGACGAGTTACGCATTGATATCCTGCTCTCGTCCCCTCACTCTCGTCCCATCAACTGGGCGATCGCTTGAATGAGTTCGTCAGGCTCAATCGGCTTGGCGATATGCTGCTGAAACCCAGCGGCCAAGACTTGTTGTTGATTGGCTTCGCCTGCATAGGCAGTCAGGGCGATCGCAGGAATGGTGCCGCCTTGATGGGGCGAAAGCGATCGGACTTGGCGAATCAGCATATACCCATCGATCTGAGGCATCCCGATGTCACTGATCAGCAGATCGAAGGCAGTTTGGCTCAGCTGTTGCAGCACCGCTAGGGCTGAATCAACTGGGGTGACAATCGCTCCAGCTTGCTCTAAGACAAAGCTCACAACGTCTCGCGTGTCGGCATCGTCATCGACCAGCAGAATTTTGAGATCGGTGAGCACAGGCTCCAAGTTGGGCGGTGGCATCGCAGACGGTTCGCGGCTACTCACTTCGGCTTGCCACAGCGGCAGGCAGATGACGAAAGTAGCTCCTTGGTTTTCACCAGCACTGGCTCCTTGAATCATGCCGCCATGTAGTTCCACCAAATGCCGCGCGATCGCCAGCCCCAGTCCCAAGCCACCAAAAATGCGAGTCGTGGTGCTATCAGCTTGCCGAAAGTAGTCAAAGATATAGGCCAAAAATTCTGGAGCAATGCCTTTGCCTGTGTCACTGACTCGGATTTGAGCTTGGTCTCCGACTTGCTCCAGTTTCACCTCTACCCGCCCCCCCGCAGGCGTGAACTTCACGGCATTGGAGAGCAGATTCCAAATCACTTGTTGTAGTCGATTTTGGTCGCCTAACACTTTACCAACGGTGTTATCTAGGAGGGTGTGAATGTGAATCGACTTGGCTTCTGCGGCTAAGCGGATGGTTTCGATCGCAGCGGTAATGACTGTCACTAAGCTGACGGGGTGAGCGATGAGGGTCAGCTTGCCCTGAAGAATCCGCGAGACATCTAGCAAATCTTCAATCAGTTGAGTTTGCAATTTGGCATTACGCTCGATCGTTTCCAAGGCGATGTCTACTTTAGCAGGCTCCAACTTTCCTGTTCTCAACAACTTGGCCCACCCCAAAATCGGGTTGAGGGGAGTGCGTAACTCGTGCGAAAGCACTGCTAAAAATTCATCTTTAATCCGGTTGGCGGCTTCTGCTTCTGCCCGTAAGCGCTTCTGCTCCTGATATAGCTCGGTGGTGCCGATCGCGGACGCGGATAAGTTGGCCAATGCCATGCCGACCCGTACCTCTGTAGAACTAAATGAGTGGGGGCGGTGGTAATAAAAAACCAAGGTGCCAGAGGTTTCCCCATGAATCATCAGGGGCAGCACTAGCAACGCCTGAATTCCTTCTAGCTGATAGCTTGCTTTCCGAGCTTCCAAGAGCAGGGGTGAGTGCTCCACATCCTCGATCACTAAAGGTTCCTCAGGCATGGTTGGAGTAGCATTGGTCACTTGAATGACTGATTGCTGGTAAGCCTCAGATAGACCCGCAGCTGAGACGACTTGCCACTTCGCTACCTCTGGTAGAAAGCGCCAAACGGCATAGGCATCTGCCGCAATCAGACTACAGGACAAATCTAGAATCTTCGGCAGTAAGACATTCAGTTCTAAGGAGCTGATTAAGGTGCTCGATGCTTCGACTAACAACGTCAGCTTTTGCTCAATGCTTTGCTGGAGTTGTAAGCTTTCTTCCTGGGCCTGGAGGGCTTTTTGTGCTGCCTGGTACAAACGGGCATTGTCTACCGCGATCGCGGCTCGTTGGGCTAAATCTTCTGCCAAAACCAAATCAACGGTGTCGTAGTGCCGCCCTGACTCAGCCGTCGCTAAACTAATGACTCCCAACACGCGATCGCGGGCGATCAGGGGTACCACCATGGAAGATTGGCAACCCAAGTGACGCAACAGATCTAGATGCACGGCATCTTGAGTGTAGGTGACCCGGATTTCTGTGGAAAATTGACGGATCAGGGAGGAGGTTCGAGTCTGCACCGCCTGAGCAGGACCATCGGGGACATGGGGGGCAGGAGGGCAGCGTTGATGGAGTTCCCAAGCTTGCGCGACTTTGACAGGATCAAGGTGCGTCATGGCTAGGCGCTGTAAGGTGCCATCTGGATGCAAAACATCGACAAAACACCAATCTGCGATCGCGGGAACGGCTAACTGAGCCACATTCTTGAGCGTCGCTTCGTAGTCTAGAGAGCTGGCTAAGACTCGACTGGCTTCGGCTAAAAATGCGGCTCGCTGCTCTGCTGATTCGGCAACGGTTCGGGCTGCCTGCTCTTGCAACAGCAGGTGTTGCCGTTTGGCTTCGCCTTGTTTCAGCGCTTGCGTATGTTGATTGAAAGCCTCTAGTTCCTGATTCCGTTGGCGTAGTTCAGCAATCTCGCAGAGGAGTTGTTCTCTAGTTTTGTCTTCGTCTCTCATCAGCCAACCTTGTGGAGACAACTCTCACCCACGGGTTATAAAGCACAGGCAGCAGAATTTCAAGGCATCTATGTTGTGCAATTGCAGTTGAGGCTGGGCGAAGCAGAAGTCACCAAGAGAGCACTGAACCGTGGACCAATCCATGCAACAGCAGAACCAGAGAAAATTTGCCATCTACTTCAAGTTATAGAAGCACTCTGGAGGATTGGAGCAGAATTTGCATGAGATTCTTTAAACTTATGACGCGATCGCTGCAGTGCTCCTCTAGGCGATCGCAGCCAGATGATATTGCCAGAATTCCCACGAGATTCATACTTTGTAATTCTCTAGGCAGCAGCAATATACCTTCTGATAGACGGCCCCCAGATTTAGGCTGGATAGGATTCGTTTCAAAAGGATCTTGATGTCGCTGTTTTGATCGAGCGCGCTGCTAGGTTTTGCCAAGAAACTAGCCAGTCTACCTAGAATCACGAGGAAATTCGTATGCAACGCATTCTTGCCGCAATTGGACAGTTTATTCGTAACAGTTTGGTCGTTATTGCTCTTGTTGGCTTACTCAGCTTATCTAGCTTGATCATTTCGCAAGCCAGCTATGCAGGTAATACCAATGTGCATAACTTCAGATCTGACCAAATTAACCCCTCTACGGCAGAGAAGCAGTCAGTGGAAAAGCGTGAGCAAGCTTATAACAACGCCACCAGAGTCGCTAAAGATCCAGATGGCCTAGAGCAAGAATACGAAAGAAACCTAGAGTCTTTCCAAGATCAACAACCTGACGCAGGCATTGGCAAAGGTGCGAAACAGTTGATCGAAAAAGTCACGAACAACGACTAAATATTGCGTCCAGGAACTTTGCCTAGGTGAGGGGCTTTCTCTAGTAGGGTGCATGACGCTGATGTATCTCTGCGATCGCGAGTCTAAATACTTCAATTCCTAAAAAAACAGTCTGATTTCCCCATTCATAGAAACTGGATGGGGTTTTCTTATGTCTAAATCTAGGAAACTTTTTCAATCATTCTGTCCTGAGCCTCGTTAGACTGGGCGTTAACCATAAGTTAAGCCCAGAAGGCGCGATCGCCGTTTTTCCCTTAGCCGCTCCCTAACTCCTACTTGCAACCTTATGAATTTTCTGCGTCGGCTTCAGAGTCTTGATAACCAACTGAAAGCGCTGTTGGCAACTGTCGTCATTAGTGTGGTGTGGCTGGTTTATGCAGTCACAACGATTCAACCGGGTGATGCGGAGATTTTAGCCAATCAGCGGCAGCAGATTGCGATCGCCTCGGTACCTCCCAGCCAAATGCGCCCCTCCGATCGCCAAGCTCAGGCTCAGCCCAGGGCCTCTGTGGTTGTGCCCACCGTGCCTCTAGAGCCCTCTCCCTCTCCTGCTGCCACGATTCAACCGCCACCCCGCAGCCCCCAAACTCCCCCGCCCCAACCTGCTCAGCCTCCCGTGCGATCGCAACCGACACCGTCCTATCAACCCAGAGAGTTGGTGGCGCTGGCAGACCCGACTAATTATGGCGAACGGGTGGTCCGAGATACCTATGGTCGTCCGGTGGTGAATGCCCCGATTGTGGTGCTGCACGAAACCGTTAGCTCAGCCAACAGCACCATCTCATTTTTCCAAACTCCCCATCCTAGAGATGAAGACCAAGCCAGCTACCATGCTCTGATTACCCTAGATGGCACCATTGTCTATCTGGTCCCAGCTGAAAAACGTGCCTTTGGTGCAGGTAACTCGGTGTTTAATGGCCCCAACGGCCCAGAAGCGGTGAAAACCCATCCTAAGTTCCCCCCTTCGGTCAACAATTTTGCCTACCACATCTCCTTAGAAACGCCTCCCGATGGCCGCAACAATGGCAACCGTCACAGTGGTTATACCGCCGCTCAATATGAGTCCCTCAGTTGGTTAGTGGCCAGAGCCGCTGTACCCGAATCGCGAATTACGACGCATCAAGCAGTCGATCGCTCCGGATCGCGGAAAGATCCCCGCAGCTTTAATACGCAAACCTTTTTGGCGCGGCTCCGTTCCTACACGCAGCCAGCTCTGACCACCCCCACTCAACGCGGCTAGTTGCCACTTACTGAATTAGAACTGGAAGACAGTCCGCACTACCCCGACAAAGACATCATCATTTTCCGCATTGTGGTTTGGAGCCGTGAGCCAAATGATTCCTGGCGTGACGGTGATGTTGTCGTTGAAGCGGTATTTGTAGAACGTTTCTAAATGCAGCGACGTATCGCGATCGGGTTGGCCGCCATTGATGTTGTTGCTAATGGCAGTGACTTTAGGCTCCATGCCGATGAGAATGCCGCCCAAGTTGCCTTCTTTACCCAAGTCAGGAAAGGCGAGAGTGACGGCCCAGTTCCAGACATCCGACTTGCCCGTGCCGATATAGCGCTGGTTGGAATATCCTACCCAGCCACCTAAGGCGAAGTTGCGGCTGAGGGTGAACGTACCGGAGATCCCGTAGGAATCCACGCTGACAGGTCTGCCGAAGGTACTGTTGGATAGGTTGCTACCCGTGGAGGTGCCAAAGGCAGGACTAAATCCAGGGGCGTAGCTGTTGATGTAAGTAAAGCCAATGCGGACGCGATCGCTCGGACTCACAATCAATTGCGCTAGTGCCCCATATTGGCCATCAAACAAGCCATTTTTCTCGGCGGGTTTGTCAGCAGTTGGCACTAAGTAGCCCAGGTTGAGTTCCAAGTTGTCGTTGAAGAGATGCCGTAATCCGAAGCCAGCCCCCCCAGAGTAGTTGTAGATCGGGTTGCGGAGACCAAAGAGAGAAACTGCACCCCCATCAAAGTAGGGATTAAGTTGTGAGGAGGCATCTAAATCGACAAAACCGTTGCCTGTTCCGGCGAGATAGACGTTGGTGCGAGGGCCGACAGGAAAGCGGTAGCGCAACAAGCCCAGAATAAATTCGTTGTCGCTGTCTCCATCAAACTCCACGCGACCTTCGTTGGTAAGTAAGGGACCGTTGCCTTCATTCAAAATTAAGCCAGTGCCTCTAGTCCCTGGCGTGGTTCCTCCCAGCGGTTCGATGTTGTTAGCTTGCAAGCGAGTGGTAAGGAGGTCTTGGCCTGTAAAACTGGTATCTAAATTGAGGCGGACCCTGGTGCCTAAGGTTGGAATCTGCTCCGCTGGTTGACCATCTGCGCGATCGCCTCCCAGGACACTCACCAAACCCACGATCGCTTCTCCATGCAACTTGGTAGTTGTAGAGAATTGATTGGCCTCTAGTTCGGCAGTGCGGGCCTCTAGCGTATCGACTCGTCCTCGCAACACACTCAGCTCTGAAGCAAATTCTTCTTGCAATCGTTGTAAGGTTGCCAAGTCTTCTTTACGAATCAAATCGGTTGTACCCGCTGCAATCAGCTCTTGAATGCGGTCTAGGGCAGCGTTGACCCCTGCGGCAAATTCATAGCGACTGAGCGATCGGTTGCCTCGGAAAGTCCCATCCGGATAGCCTGCGATTACCCCATACCGTTCTACTAGCGATTGCAACGCCTGAAAAGCCCAATCTGTAGGTTGGACATCGGAGAGTTGAGAAACCGAAGTGACCTGCGCGAGCGGTTCTGCTTCACTGGCTGCTAAGGATACTGGGGTGGGGTTTGCTGGAGCCGCAACTTCTGGCGTTGAAACTTCTGGTGTGGCAGCTTCTGGTGTAGCAGTCTCTGTGGGGATACCTGACTCGGAAATTTCTGGGGTTTCTGCTACTAGAACAGTTGAGACTGCAACGTCTGTAACGTTTGCAGGGGTAGGGGTGGAACTGGGTATCGTTTCAATGGCATCGATAAATTCCGGATCTTCTATAGGGATGTTTTCCTGAGCTAAGGTGGTAGGTGAAGCAATGCTGTATAGACCTAAAACTACAGAAGTTAGTGACAGTAAATAGCGCCAAAACCATTTCATACTATCCTCACTCAATCCAAGAAATAGTTAACTTAACTAAGTGTTGAATGGAGAATCAGTAGCTTGGCATTCTACGCATTTGCTTCTAAACACGAGTCAGTTACTGTTAAGACATCAACGCCTAACAGCCCAATTCGAGCCGCTATAGATTCTGGTGATGCTGCTTGATTGCCAAGATTGCAGCCGC
>DATNPE010000176.1:0-11439 GCA_036703355.1 Allocoleopsis sp.
GCCACAGGTATATCTGTGGAGATGTGCGTTGTGCTTGCAACCTCTTGAGGGTTACTTTCTACAGACTATGAAGCCTTTTTGATAAAAGCAAACATTCTTTTTTGTTAAAACGATTAGTTGAAATAATCATCGTCTGCAAACATGACTACTGGTGCTTTTCAGAAATATATCTTTTTGTCTAAGCAAGGATTTTAGAGATTCATTATTTGAATTTATCGTTTTAAGAAAAAAGAGCATTTGCTTTTATTTCTGTACTGGCTCTATGTTGAAAACAAGCTGAATTGCAGTGCATATCAACAGCACATACAGAACTTATCTAACTCTTCAACAGGCCAATATGAAAGCACAAAAATCCACTCAGCAGGCAGTCACCGCTACAGAAAATAAAGTCATTGAGTTGAGACAGAAAAAAACATATACAGCTTTGCAGGAGATTGAGCAACAACGTTCCCAACCGCAAAAGCTGACAACAGGCCAACGAATTGCTGATAAACTGGCTGCCAAAGTGGGGTCTTGGGGATTTCTGATTGGACAAACCACAGTACTCACAGGTTGGGTAACCTTCAACTTGATGCCTGGAGTGCCCCATTGGGATGAACCACCATTTATCCTGCTCAATTTGGTGTTCTCCTTTGCTTCTGCCTACACCGCTCCTATTGTATTGATGAGTCAGAACCGTCAGTCAGATGCGGAACGAGAGAAGTCTGAATATGACCGTCAGGTCAACTTAAAAGCAGGATATGACATTGGGCTGTTGCATGAAAAAATAGATGCGCTACAAGCACAACAGTTAGAAGAATTGACTCTGATTGTGAGAGAACAACAGCATTGCCTGAATGAAATGAAAGCGACCGTGCTACCTGTATTGCAACAACAGCAGCGATCGCTCAACGAACTCAAAGTCAGCATTTTACCCATAGCTCAGCAGCAATTGCAGGAGATCAAGGTGGTCGATGAGCAGCCCTCCCAGAGCAATGGCTATTCTGTCTATTTTCCCTTTGAGTCCTAACTTGGATTCCTGACTTAGGTACTGGCAGCGATATGACCAAAAATTTGATCATATCTTTGGTTGAGAAAGTCTTTGATGACAACAGGCTCACTGTCAGCGTTGGCGGCATCGAGTAAGGAACCAGGATGAACGACGCAATCATGATTGGTTTCGCAGAAGAAGGCGATCGCGTACCTGGTTTTCTGGAGTTGCTGAGGATCGGTCACTCGAACTCGATGGGGAGCTGCATGTAATGTATCTCCGCTCCAGCGTTGCATCACCTCACTAGCAATGACCCCAATACAACCAGGAGGAATATCTACAGCAACCCATTCAAAGTTAGGAGTCAGAACTTCTAAACCCCCGGTAGAATCCTGCCAAAGCAGAGTGATTCCAGAGTAATCTTGATGGGCTCCCAATCGGATCGAGCCGAGGTTAAAGTGGGGTGCAGGTGGATAGTGTAGAAGTCGCAAGGTGCTATTCTGGCCATGTTGCTGCGCCAAGGTTCCTGGAGTCTTCTGATAGACCATTTCCAGTGCTGCCAAAACTCGATTGGCTTGCTTCTGGAAGCTATGAAAGATATCACAGAGAGAGTCAATTATCTGCGCTGAGGCTGCTATAGGGAGGGAAGCGTCAATCGCGAGAACAGAGTTTTGATCTTGATGATGTTGTCGTAGCCACTGTGCATAGGTGCCATGCTCTAAATTGAGATCTAACACCTCTTTATAGTCTTTCTGTTCATGATTCAGTTGTTCTTGGCCTAGGGGGAGAAATACGCCTTGCCAAGGAGAAACTAACTGTTGTACTAGCGATCGCTTTTGACTCTCTTTGAGGGCAAAGACCTCCTGTAAGCTCCGCAACAAGTCCTCGCCCTGAATTGTAGGTGATACAGGGACATAAGCCACACCGACTTTGAAGAGGGCATCAAAGAGCTGATAGGCAAACTCTTCTGAGGTTGCTGTGGCATCAGATAGTAGAGGAATGTGAGGAGTTGCTTTCATGGAGCTGTTTGGGGACTGTATGAGTTGGGAGCGACAGCTAGGTTAGGGGGTAGTGAGGATATCGAAGTAGAACTGCTATGGGAGGCAATTTCTGCGGTCACTCTAAAACTGTCTCATCAACTTTGTCAACGAAACTCAGCGATTTGCAACAATAATCAGCAATTGAGATAGGCTACCGCCACGCTGTCGCTTAGCGGGATGCTTGCCGTTTGGGGATTACAGCAAACTCCCATTTTTTGTCTTAACCCGATCATAAAGTTCGTCAATCGCCGCAATAAACGAGTTATCTCTTTGCCAAAAAGCAGGAAAGTCTCCTTGTTTCTTAACGAGAATGCCTGAAACGGGGCTGGGCGGTAAAACTTCAATGGTTTTGGGGAAGGGCTTCTCTCCCTGCCAAAAAGTTTTGGGATTGATCTCCTGGGGTAGTGGCGTGAGCTGAGGTCGAGTGTAGTAGGAGGTGATAGCGGAGGGAGCACTTGCTTCGGCGTTGAGTTCTGCAATGAGGGCTTGGCCTAACGGTAATTTAGCTAGCTCTGCATGTAGTTGTTTTCTAGGTAACCCTCGTAACTCAAACAGGAGAAAGGGATCGCGATCGAGATCTTTGGCAACGCGGTAATAGACCCCAGCTACATGCTTGCAAGGATTCCCCCAATCAGGGCAGGAGCAGTGAGTTTCAAAGTCTAACTTTGACTTTGGTAGGAGATGCAAGCCCAATGTCTGAAAAGCATCCTCAATGTTGTCTGGCATCTCATTCAGCAACAGTTTGGAGATAAAACTGGCCTTAGAGGCAATGTAAGCGATCGCTGCCGCCCACTGAGCCTGACTAATGGGATGGATGATAATCTCAATGTTATAAGTCGGTTCTTTGTAAACGCCAAAATAAGGGTTGACGTTGCCTCGCACTTTGGCGTGAATGACAGAGTCAATAATGTCTAGCTGACGGATGCGGTTGCTGTTGGCATAGGAACGCCCCCGACTCAAGCGACCCGGATCACTGAATGCTTCTAAAGCTTGAATAAATCGATTGCCCCACCAAGTTTTTACCAGTTTTTTCATGGCTACCTTTAGTCCAACACAGCGCTACGGTTTAAGGAAATTAATTGCTTAAAGGCTTCGTTGTCGAGTTCTGTCAGCCAAGATTCATCCGCTCCGACGATCGCGCCCACCAGCTTCTTTTTATCTTCAATCATCTGGTCAATGCGTTCTTCTAGGGTGCCGATCGCCACAAATTTATGCACAAAAACATTCTTCTTCTGGCCAATGCGGAAGGCGCGATCGGTGGCTTGGTCCTCTACCGCCGGATTCCACCAGCGATCGAAATGAAACACATGGTTGGCTTTGGTCAGGGTAATGCCAACCCCTCCAGCTTTAAGGGAGAGCACAAAGACAGAGGGTTCAGTATTGGGGTCTTGGAACTCCACAATCATTTGTTCGCGTTTGGGGCGAGGAGTGCCGCCGTGGAGATAGTAGGTGTTGCAGCGGAGAGTCTGTTTTAGATACTTTTCTAGAGCCTCGCCAATCTCGGCGAATTGGGTAAAGATCAAGAGGCTTTCTCCTTCCGCGATCGCTTCTTGGGTCATCTCGGTGAGGCGCTCCAGTTTGTGCGATCGCTCTGGTGTAAAGTCGCTACCATCCTGCAAAAACTGCATGGGATGATTACAGATTTGCTTGAGTTTCATTAGGGTGGCAAGAATCAAGCCCTGGCGCTGAATCCCCTCTGCCGCTTGTAGTTGCTTCTCCACATCTTTGACAGTAGCTTCGTAGAGGGAAGCTTGCTCTCTGGTGAGGTTGCAGTAGAGCTTCTGTTCTACCTTGTCAGGAAGGTCTTGAATAATTGAGGAATCAGTTTTGACACGACGGAGAATGAAGGGTTCTACGAGTTTTTTCAGCGTAGCCGAGCGCACAACATCGTTATTTTTTTGAATCGGAATTTCAAAGGATTGCCGAAACTGAGACTCTTTACCCAAGTAACCCGGATTGAGAAAGTTGAAAATGGACCACAGATCGAGCAAGCGGTTTTCGACTGGGGTGCCTGTGAGGGCGAGACGACTTTGGGCTGGTAGTTTGTAAATGGCTTTAGTTTGGGCGGCTTTGGGATTTTTGATGTTTTGGGCTTCATCGATCACGATCCGTCGCCACTCTACTTCCGAGAGCAAGGCGGCATCTTTGCGAACCAGCGTGTAGGAGGTGATCACCACATCACAGTCAGCGATCGCAGCTTGAAACTCCTCTTTTTTCTGGAGGCGATCGCTACCATGATGAACCAGCGATCGGAGATGCGGGGCGAACTTCTCGATCTCCTTTTGCCAGTTGCCCACAACCGAAGTTGGCGCAATTAAAAGGGTTGGAGGTATCGCAACTGATTTTTTAGACTTTTTGGGCGCTTGTTCTCGTTCTTGCACTAAGCGAGCAATCACCTGCAACGACTTACCCATGCCCATATCATCGGCAAGGCAACCATTGAGACCCAATGTTTCCAGATAGTGCAGCCAAGCCAAGCCGCGTTTTTGATAGGTCCTCAGAGTGCCTTGAAGGGCTTTAGGATCGGGCAATATCTCCAAATGGCTTTTATCATTCAGCTTGCTCAGCATTTCTGCTAAGGTTTCGTCGTGATCGACCTCTAGCTCAATCCCATCCTCGCTGCCGCCAGAGAGTTTCATGAAGTCCAGTAAAGTCAGCTCTGGCTGTGACTGTTGATGCTTTTTCCAGAACTCCAGCGTTTGCTGCATTTTGTCTTGGTCGAGCTGTATCCATTGCCCACGAAATTGTACCAGGGAGGCTTTAGCATTAACCAACTGCTGCCACTCCTGCTCACTCACGGGCTTGCCGTCTATGGATAGTTCGTAGCGATAATCTACTAGGGTTTCAAAAGAGAAATAGCTTTTACTTTTGTCATTGCCGCCGAGGGTACGACCGTGCGCCTTGAGCCGTAACTTAGCGCGTCGCCAACCTTGAGGAGTCCACCAAGCAGGGACTTTTACTTGATAACCTGCTGCTTCTAAAACCCAGGCTGATTCCTGCAAAAAGGCAGAAGCTTCCGCCAGCGTCAAAAAGATACCAACGGGCTGATCGGTTTCTAGGCCCGCCCAAAGTTGTGGATATATCCGGGCAGCATAACCGAGATGAATCAGTAAATGCTGCTCAAAGTTTTCGCCAAACTGTTGAATCAGAGCCTTGTGACGCTTGGTGCGAAGCCGCCAATAGTCTTGCAAGGAGATCTGGACAGAGGGATCTTGGCGGGAAGCCACTTGAAACTCCAGTGTCCAAGCATCTTCTGGTTTGGCAGGAGACTGGAGCTGAAAACATAAATAAAAAGGGAGATCGCTTTGACTGCGACCAATGCGATCGCGCCATGTTTTCCACTGCTGATATTGGATCAGCCCTTCGGGATGCTGCCAAGGATGTTCGGGATGTAGGCAACTCCACAGCAAAGTATCGTTAATCTGTTTCTCAAAGGCTGTAGAAGTGGGGGTATGAGTCACAATTTCTGCGAGTAATACCTCTGAGAAATGCCTGAGTAAAGTCATCTTGTCGTAGAACTGGGGCGGCTCTTGCGGCTCTACAAAACCCCCTACACAAGCGAAGGGCATCAGTTCTACATAGCGCTCTAGTTCGGCTTCATATCGAGCTGAGAGAATCTCCCAACCTTGATAAATTTCAAATTCTTCGGGTGCTGTTTTGGTTGTGGTTTGGCCCTTACTCTTAGCGGTTTTAGTAGTTTTAGTAGTCGCTGGGGATACCGCTTTGCGTTTGCCTTTGGTGGGCGATGCTGTAGGAGCTAGCGATCGATACTTCAGGGCTGGAATATATTGATCGTGGAGGATAATTTGCTTAAAGAATTGGGTGTAGTGATACCAAAATAGGAGATCTGCACCCAACTGAATTTCAGCTAAGTTGTGTAGGGCGATGAAATGCAGCTCATTTAGTAGTTTGATGACATTCGTGACAAAGGCACGGCTGTAGGTACCAGTTTTGACATAAGCTGTAGTCCGATAGCAGTCTACTTGCCAGTATTGCCACTGCCATTGTTCTGGTGGCTCCAGTTCCAGGTAGCGAGCCAATTCTGGGGAGGGGCAAGGTTGATCTCCCGCAGTCGGGAGCAAGAAATATTTAGGAGCGATCGCCGTTTCAAGTTTTTGATAGGCCGCAGGCTTGATACCCAGAGCTTCGGTGAGAAATGTGGCCAACTTCTCTTGGGGCAGATGATTCAGGTGAAGCAATGGAGCGGTTTTACGCCGCCGTAACGTATCCGTGGTCTCAATCCACAGATAGAATCCGCCACTCTGGACAAAGCTCGCTGTCTCTTCTGGAATCCAAGTGCCATGAAGAATATGCATCGCAGCTACTCGCAACCCCCTTGACTTGATCTTGCCTCCATTAAATCAGATTCTTCCAGAGAGCGTTGCTTAATTTAGCTCCCCTTCCCACCCCTGCGGGGAAGCAAGCTAAGTAGGGAAGGGACTGGCGGTTAGGTCTTATCTATAATTCACCTGTTGCTAGCATCTGGATCAGGCGAGGGGCGGTGGGATCAAAGCCTGCCATATCCCAGGATAGGGGATCTTGGGGATCAACCAGGGAGATTTGGTAGGGAGCCAAGGTGACATATACCGCCTTAACATGAGGATTCACCTTGCGGCGATATTCTGCTAGGGCTTGGCTAGGATGCCGTCTTCCTGCCCAGCTTTCGCAATCAGTCCAGAAGCAAACAACATCTGCTTTGAACTTATGTTGGATCATCCAGTCGTAGGCCACAGAAGCGTCGGTGCCACCAAAGTTTTGGTTATTGGCTTTGGCGATCGCGGAACCGAAAGAATCTTGAGCAGAAATTTTCAGGTCACGAAAGTCTGTGGCAAAACCGCGAATCATATAGTTTTTCTCAGCTTTAGCAGTTGCCAGCGCCATTGTGGTAGCAATCTCACAACAGGTTAGACCGATGGAACTCACGCTGTAGTAAGACATAGAACCAGAAACATCAATAGCGTGGAGAAATACTTTTCCAGTAGGTTGCAACACATCAAAAGAGAGTTCTAGTGCCTTCTCCAAAATGTCCACAATTCGAGGAATAGGTTCCCAGGTTTTCTGGCTACGGCCTAACTTGCCACCTGATTGATAGGTCTTGAGTGCTTTCAACACATCAATTGGGTGAATACGACCTTTGCGGAGATGCTCGCGACTGTTGAGGACTTTCTCTACTTTGTCGAGGTTTTTGCGACTATCCGCTCGTAAAACTCCGAGTTCTGTTAAAGAACCTAAGTTTCGCAATAACGCTCCGATGGGCATATCATTGAACAGAAGTTGCCAAGCCTGCTTGTCCATTTGGCCCACAGGTGCAGCCATTTCGTGAGTTAATCGGCCTTTGGCGATCGCTTCCTGTGCTCTCGCGGGGTGCCGCTTTAGCCACTCATACCACCAGATCTGCGTCAGAGCCTCTGAGGGTGCTGCTTCCGGTAAGTTTTCCCAACCTTGAGTTACCCATTGAAACAACTGGTTATGTTCTTTGGTAGGAGGTTTAACGTGGAACAAACGCAGAGCGTCTCGGTGAGAGAAGCCTTGGCGTTGTTGATACTTCAACAATTGATAGGCCAATTCTTTGACATTCTCTCGTGCTAGCCACTTTTGACCTGCTTCCCGAACAATCTTGCCGAATCCTCGCACTGACTTGGTATAGCTCAACCACTCATAGAAATGGCTAGCTGTCCGTACCACTTGCGGAAAGATAGTTTGAAATGCCTGTTTCGCTTCCGGTGCTTCTCCCATCGACAGCAGCACTAAGGCAAAGATCGGCGCACTGTTGTTAATCGCACGACCATCGGAAGCATAGACAATTTCAGCTGCAACTCGCTCAGGATTCTCTGCGATCGCTTGCTCTAAGACATCGACAAACTCATGGGTGAGTTCTTGCTTGCCCGCGTAGTAGGTGCTCTGAGCGGTACCAATCAGCAAGCAGCGTCGCAAATTTTGCCACAACCCCGCTTTGAACATATAACCCCCAGAGCGTCCTTGGATCATCTCTGCCTCTCGTCCAGGAATCGGTTGGCCTTGGGGAGTACGAGTTTTATTTTGAACGAAAAATTTGTAGTTCATTGGTTTCAACGCCTCCAGCCCGTGAGGGCAAATTGGGAAATTGACAGGACGGGAATTGCACCCGCATCTCCGGCGATTAAGGGGGAGTCGATTTCAAGCGATAACCCTCAATCTGCGGCCCGTGAGGGCAAAAAGTGGTGCTTTACTGTTAAGCGACCTGCCAGTGAAATTCGTAACTGTGAGTTTGGTGTGGTGGGGCAGGAATCGAACCTGCGATCGCGGCCTCTCTGTCTTGGATGAATCCAGAATAGGCGGACCACCTTCCCTCAGGCGAATCAATTAACTAAGAGCCAAAATGCTTTTGTTCTAAAGGTTTGAGCGTTAGGGGAACGATTTGGCTGAGGGGATTCCCCTAGGTTTTGTTGTTTACTCCCCAGAATCGTAGGGTACGTCACACGCACCGCTTCAAGATAGGTGCCTTCAGAGTTAGGTTATGAAGCGATCGCCTGCTGCTCTCTTTGCTACACTCAGAACACATCTGTAGAGGATGCTAGAACGATGGCTACTTTAACGTCTCAATCTCTCGGACTAGAAGAATTTTTGCAGCTTCCAGAAACAGAGCCTGCAAGTGAATACATCAATGGTGCCATTATTCAAAAACCTATGCCCAAAGGAAGACATAGCCGTCTACAAGGTAAACTTGGCGCTGTGATTAATCAAGTCACTGAGGAGCAGCAAATAGCTTATGCGTTTCCACAATTACGTTGTACTTTTGGTGGGCGATCGCTTGTACCGGATCTAGCGGTTTTTCAGTGGCAGCATATACCATTCACTGCGAAAGCTGAAGTCCCTGATAATTTTGAACTACCACCAGATTGGACAATTGAAATTCTGTCCCCTGAGCAAAAAGCCAATAAAGTCATTGGCAATATCCTTCACTGTTTGGAGTATGGCTGTCTTTTGGGATGGTTTGTTGACCCCGATGACCTGAGTATTTTGATCTTTTTACCAAAACAACAGCCCTCTCTACTTCAAGGAGAGGATATTTTGCCAGTATTGCCAGCGATTGAACTGACCTTAACAGTTAGTCAGGTTTTCGGTTGGCTAAAGATGGGAAGTTCGGGCGATCGCACTGTTACGTCCTGAATGATTTCAGTGCATCTGCACCTGCATTAACCAACATTTTGACAATTTCAAAATGTCCATGATGTGCGGCTGATATCAGTGGTGTCCTTCCATCCTCAAAAACAGCATTTATATTAGTATGCTTCACCGATATCTATATAGTTTTAAGCTGTAATAGTAGCCTAAAACCTAGGCTTTGTTGCAATGCACCCTATCAGATCATAAGAGGAAAAATATTAAAACTATGCCGAAGCCTCCTATTATCCAGCCTGATCAGTCCTACACCTTTGCGGATTATTTTAAGCTCAACTTTGCTCCACAGGATATCCTTACTTACTTTAATGTCACGCTTCAACGAGAATTACTCAATTTTCCTCGGTATACAGGCAACCTCGATCGCCTTGCAGACTTGAGACAACGAATCGGAGAAAGCCTGCCTCGCCTCAGCCTTACCAGTGAAGCTGCTCGTCGGGAATTCTTGATTGCGCCGGTGTTGGTGGATGTGCTGCACTATACTCAAGCCTCTCTGAATGTTGAGTATCCTGTGGCCGTTAATCATCAGTTAAAAGGCTCTTTAGATTACCTGTTGCAAAATCGACAGACGTTTTTAGTGATTGAGGCCAAAAACGAAGATTTGGAACGAGGATTTATTCAACTTGCAATTGAGCTGATTGCTTTGGATCAATGGGTGGATTCTGATCAGCCACATATAAGAGGGGCAGTTTCTACGGGCAGCATTTGGCAATTCGGTTCGTTTAATCGCCAAACTCGGCAGATGGCTCAAGACCTGAATCTTTATCGAGTACCCGCTGATTTAGAAGACTTGTTACGCATTCTAGTGGGTATTTTGGAGCAATAGTATTTTCACTTTTTTCCTAATGACTGACTACTAGTTGTTCTACCAATGGCACGCCTGAGTTATGGACCGGAAGTGAAGAAGCGATCGCAGCAGTTGTTGGCGATGTTGTTGGATTATGCCAATGATGAGCTGGATTGCGATGAGGTTGCTCTAGATGGGTTGCGATCGCAGATTCAGGTGCACTGGCAGACGGAACAGCGATTGGTGGTGCGGACAAAGGTGCGGTTTTTGCAGGCTTTGACCAGGCTGGCGACGGTTCCCTTGACGGGAGAACAAATTAAGGAAGCGTTGCGACGGTTAGAGGATTTTCTAGAACTGCTGGAGGATAATCGCCCGAATCGGGGTGGGTCGGAAACGTGGCACTTCGCCCTGAAGCTGTGGCATCCTCGGCGCGATCGCCAAGCCAACTTAGAGCGATTTGAGGCGGAATGGGAGCAGCGGCGGTCCCAGAAGTCCAAGCAGGCAACCCAGAAAATTGCATCTGAGGAGACTACACGTATAGCACTTGTAGGGGCGAATGGTGATTCGTCCAAAACCGATGTCTGGTGGCAGCGGTGTCGAGATACTTTGGAGGCGCAACAATATCAGCGATTGACGACAAATCCGTTGACTGTAGGGGATGGTGTCGCTTTTGAGCTAGATGAAGTGTACGTGCCGTTGGGCTTGGTGGAGCGCAAACAGCAAGAGCGACGAGAGATAGAGGTGAGGCCAGACCAAGGCTCGAAGCTGTATGAATCGGAGGAGGGAGAGACGGCGCAGTTGGCTTTGGAGCAATTTCTGGAGCAGTTGCAGCAGCCTGGAACGAAGAAACGCATCGCGATCGCCGGAGAACCAGGAGCAGGCAAAACCACGTTGCTACAAAAGATCGCCCGTTGGTTGCTGGAACAACAAGCTTTACCAATTTGGATCTCCTTGGCGGATCTACAGGGAGGGACTTTAGAGCAGTATTTGTTGCAAGATTGGCTGAAAGCGGCAACTCGCAAAGTCACTGTTTCTACTGAGTTGCAGGAAGACTTGGGAGCGCAGTTTAATCAAGGGCGAGTGTGGTTGCTGCTGGATGCTGTCGATGAGATGGCGATAGAGGCGAGTTCTGCTTTGAGCGCGATCGCTAGACAACTACGGGGTTGGGTGGCTGATGCCCATGTGATTCTCACCTGTCGGTTGAATGTCTGGGATAGTGGCAAAAATGCCCTAGAAACCTTTATCACCTATCGCAATCTCACGTTTAGTCATGGTGATGCAACCACAGTCGATCAGGTGGGACAGTTTATCGTTCGCTGGTTTCAGCCGCAGTCAGAGTTGGGCGATCGCTTGCAAGTAGAACTGGATCAGCCCGATCGCCGACGCATTAAGGATGCGGTCAAAAATCCCTTAAGATTAGCTTTGCTGTGTCGAGCCTGGTCACTGAACCAAGGGACTTTGCCTAGCTCTAAAGCAGCGTT
>DATNPE010000177.1:0-3592 GCA_036703355.1 Allocoleopsis sp.
ATCACCGAAGTCTTAGAGCTACCTTTGGCCGTGAGCAGGCCAGAAATTCTGCCTTTGGCAACTCTCGTAGCCGAGCTGGTCCAAGCCTTGAGTCGCAAAAGAGCGCTGAAACGTAACGAAGGCACTTGGTTAGTTTTTCAAATTGCCTATCTGCACGCTTTAGATCGGCTGATCGCTCAAGAGCAGCAACTAGGGAGAGCTTGGTTAGAGCGAGCCAGTGTCCCGGCTGTGATTGGAGCCCAAATGTCGCTCAGCGATCCCCAGCTGCAAGCTTTGCTCAAAACCCTCCGCCCTGGCCGCTTAAGCGATACCCAGGCAGAACAAGCATTTGCAGGACCAGAATCGTTTTTGTTGCAGCAAATCAATAGTTTGGCGATCGCCTGGTTGGTAGCCAATGGAGCCGAACCGACGGAAGCCCAGCTACTGATTCAACGCTTAGAGCATGGCCTACCGGGGGATCTGATTATCGCGATTGCAGAGAATGCCGCTTCCTTAGCGCAGTTACAAAAGTTTGTGGGCTTAGGTACTTCGCTGCAACGGTTGACCCTAGCCGAAAAGGATGATTATGACTCTTTGGAGTTAGCAGCCCACTCTACCCCCAACGCCAATCTGAATCATCATGCGCTTAATCTGCCACTCAATTTGCCGCGCGAGGTGTACCGCGCCACTTTGATTCAAAACCTGAGTCAGCCTTGGCTCGAAGAAGCGTTTGCGATCGCTGATCTCTATGTTCCCTTGAGGGGAATTCCTTTAGCCCTCCACACACCCACTCAGCCGACATCAGCCCATGCCTCTGCCCCCAAGCCTGCTGCCCCAACGCCCCTTGACCTCATTGCCTGGGCACATCGCCAGTTAGAGGAAACTGCAAGTATTGCGGTGATTGAGGCTGAAGCAGGGCAAGGCAAGAGCTGTTTTTGCCAAATTTGGGCGGCCCAAATTGCTAGGGATCACTATCCCAATTGGATGCCAGTCTTGATTCGCTTACGAGATGCCCAGCTCGGTCAAACCTTAGTCGAAACACTCAATTCCGTTTTGCCTCTGGGTCGCTTTACCGAGTCTGATGGTTGGCTAGCGGCTCAGCCTCCCTGTCTACTGCTGCTGGATGGATTAGAAGAACTGCCGCGATCGCCCCAATTTGATAATCCCGCTGCGGTGCTATTGCGGCAAATCGCTCAATTTCAGGCTCAATGGCAACAGACAAATTTGCCCCGTCCCAAAATTGTCTTAACCAGTCAACCGGGTCAGGTTGAGCGTTGGCTGACGAGTCATGGCAGCATTACCCCAACCCCTCAATTCCATCGCCTAGTGCTCCAACCCTTAGACCAAGAAGAACTCAAGCAATGGTTTAAGCATTGGTCTACCTTGCAATCGAAGCCGATCGCGCAGGCTTACTTCAACCTACTGAAGAAAAGTGGCATTTTTCGAACAGCAACCCCAGGCAAGGAGATCGCAACCCTAGCCCGCCGCCCCTTATGGCTTTATTTGCTGGGACTTTTACATCGAGATGGCCTCCTAGAGGAAGAGTTCTTTGCTCTCTCTGAAACCCAAGCCAAATTCGAGCTGCACGATCGCTTGTCTACTTGGTTAATCGGGGCTGGAGCACCCCATGCCAACCCTGGCAAAATGCTGACTCCGCTGCAAGAAGGGTTGGCTCATGCGGGTCGAGGTCCAGGTGCGATCGCCAAATTGTTGCAAGGTCAGCAGCCCTACGATGTTTGCCAGCAGTTGTATACGGCAGCCTTGGCTCTGCTCCAAAGCGGCCAGCATCACCTGCCTGTCTCTCTGCTACCTGCGCCCCTCACTGCGTCGCTCACCCGTTCTCCAGCCGCCAGCTTACCAGCCCTCTATTTCCATCGGTCCGCTTTTACCCGCCCGACTACACCCCAAATCGAGTTTTCCCATCATTTTTTGGGCGACTATTTGGGGGCACAAGCGATCGCCGCACAATTACGAGTGGTGACTCAGCAAGTCCGCGATCCCTATTGCACGGCTGATTTCCAGTTGCGATCGCCAACTGATGTCGCCCAGCATCTCTACAAATTACTAGGCTACGGTTTACTGTCTGAAGAGATTGAGTCCTACATCATCCAACAACTACGGCGCGACCAGCAGCAGCAAGTAGATGGCTTCAATTTTCGCCTGCTGTTTGAGCGCTTATCCCGTTTCTATCAAGCCTACGGTCGAGGTCAATGGCTGGATGAAGGCATCACGCACCAAACACGGATCCAATTGCAAACCCTGTACAACCCTCTGACCATTTTGCAGATTGAAGCTGCTGTCGGGTTAAACGTGTTTTTGCTGCTCTGCGCTTGCCAACGAGAGGCCCAGATTCCCTTCTGGCCTTGTGGCGATCCCCAGACTCCTCACTTTTACCCAGAGCAGCTTTTAAGGCTCAGTGGCAGCGCTACCAGTTTAGGGTCGAATAGCTTTTGGGAGCGAGTCCGCGATCGCCTCAGTGGTCTTCAGCTGGCAGGAGCCCATCTTCAGCAAATCAACTTGGCTACAGCCGATCTGTCCCAAGCCAACCTGGCTTATGCAAATTTAACGGCAGCCCATTTAGCAGGAGCCAACTTACAGGCAGCGAATTTAACCGGAGCCAATTTAGCAGGGGCAGATTTGTCGAATGCTGACCTGACTGGTGCTAAGTTGACCAGAGCTAATCTCCAACACAGTAATTTGCTGGGCGCTACTCTCTTTGGCGCAGATTTGACAGAGGCTCAACTGAGCCAAGCTCGACTGGATACGGCTCAGCCACAAACAGGTCAACCAGACGTTCCACCTGCCACTCAGGCTGCCGAAATTGAAGTTGCTACGGCTCAACCTCAGCCCCCTACTTACAACCAGGCCAGCATCCAAGACACAGCCAAACAAGCTGAAGCCGCTACGATTGACCTAGCTGCGTTTCCCTTGGTGATTGAAAGTGCCGAAGGAGAACCGATACCTTCTGGATTCTCCAACGTGGGCAAAAGCAGTGATGAAACACTACTCATCGACGAGTCTACCGATGAATAAACAGATCGTGGGATTGTTGCTGTGGGTTAGGACGCCGCTACTTCCGCCGCTTCAGCGCCTCGATAGCCAAAGAAGTCAATCCGATAGTCGGTGATCTTGACCCCAACTTGCGCTTCGATCTGCCGAATGATGTCTTCAGGCAATTCGATATGAATATCTAAGATTTGATTGGTGTCTAAGCAATTCACATGGCTGTGAGAATCGCTGATATTGCCATATAGACGCCCGTCAGAGCGCTCAATACATTCAATAATGCCTTGGGCGGAAAGCGCTTCTAGGTTTTGATAAACCGAGGTATGGCCGATCGCCTTTCCTTGGCGATTGAGACGGTCGTAAATTTCCCGCGCCGACAAGTGCTCCTGAGCTTGCCATAGCAACTCCAAAATGAAGCGACGTTGACGACTGAGACGCATTCCCAAAACCTGGCAACGGTTTAAGGCATCGTCTAGGGAGCGAATAGGTTTAGAGACTGCCACTTCATTTTGCATACTTTATGCCCTTAGCCTATCTGATGCTCACTCAGCTACCTCTCGTGGATCTGACTCATAACCTCAATCACTCAATCTGTAATCGCTGCTGA
>DATNPE010000178.1:0-9486 GCA_036703355.1 Allocoleopsis sp.
AAGCACGATGCGCGCGGCGGAGAATTTGCATGGCAATAATAGCAGTGACGATCGCTAGAATCAACCCAATCGGATGATGCAGCAACATAGAAACCAAAATTGTCACGGTGGATAGGACACAAGCCACGAAGAAGCTGGTAACGCTAGTAATCCCCTCACTGAGCGAGCCCAGAAAAGGGATAAAGTCCAAAATGACGCTAATTGGGACAACCGCAAAGATGAGGCCAAACCACATCATCAAGAAGCCACCTGCTCTCAAAATCCAAGTCATGATGACATAGTCTGAGTGCAGCTTGGCGATCGCCTGCTCACGACTGCCAGGAAAGAGATCGTAAAGACGATGCTTGCCCTTGTGTAAGTAGGGCGTGATTTGATTGGCAGGACTGAGCTGTCCAAAAACCGTAACAGTGGTATCGGCGGTTAAAGCAGTATAGCGAATTCGCAGATCCCCAATATGAGGAGTGGCTAGCGTGTCTTTGCCTGCATAGATATATTCGCTTTGCAGAGACACCGATTCATCTAAATTGAGTTTTTGTGGATCTAGAGCTAGAGGCTCCAGGGATAAAAGCTGGAGATCAGGCACATTGACCTTGTAGGCTCCTACCTGAGCTTCTGGAACTTTATAGATATTAGGTGCGATCGCTCGTTTACCCTCACGGTAGACCCCTTCGCGATCGCCTTTGAGACGATAGCTATACCGAAAGCCTTCTGCGGTTTTGACAGGATTTTGGTAGTTCTCAGGATATTTAAACGAACGGGAGTTAGCGGGGTCAGCCGTCCACTTGGCATCATATGTGTAGGTTGTCGTTTTAGTTTCGGAACCACTAAAACTCTTCTGGGTTTCTGTCTTCCTTTCCTCTACCCAAGCATAGGTCTCCACTTGGCGGTCAATCACAATGTAATTTCCCTGCTTCAGAAACAATTGATCATCGAGTTTCTGATTAGCTGTAATGTTGCCTGTGATGGAAACCAGCTTCCCTTGAGCCGTAGGGTTGGGAACCGTAGCCGAAATCTCTATAGCAGTTTTAGCAATCTGAGCAAAGTTGATTCTACCTTCGTTCCAGTACAGCACAAAGAAAGAGGCAAAAAACAAACTAACTCCCAGAAGTACACCCGCGAAGGAGTTACCTAGTCTTTTGCCCCAATGATTCACTTCTACTTCTTGATAGCGATCGCTCATATCTTGAGTTCCCCAGGCCCTCATCTTAAGTAGAATTCCTTGGGTAGTCTCTCAATTCCAGAGCTAAATTGTATCTTTTTCTCAAGCTTAGATGGTTACAGGCTGCTCTCTACATCTTTCTTGGAAGCGGAGAGAAATTTTGTGAATCTTCTCCTAGTAACGAAATACGGCTGCGAGGGGAGCCTCCTCAGGCACTTGATCGGGTTCGACCGCGTAGACTGTACCGCCATTGAGCAGGGTTTGGATCGCCGCAGAATCCAGTAGGTCTTCATCTCCTGGTTGGGCATCCGTATGCACTTGGATCTGGTTGGCATCGGGATCAAACTTGCCCCACTGTTGCACGCCCACGGCCACAAACAGTTGCTCTACCCGTCCATAGTAGGCGGCTGGAACTGTTTCCTCCAGGTTGTGAGAAATCTTGCCAGTGCCGTTAAGTTCGTGGTAGTGCTCCACTGCTTGCTGTTGAGCTTGCTGGAAGATCGGCTCCACAATCTGCCAAGCAGCCGTATGGAGTTCTTCGGGTTGGGCAATTTTCTGATTGCCATTAATCCCTTCGTCCACCAAATGAGGGTAGGTGTTAGCTTCCTGGTAGAGCGGCAATAGATATTCCACTCCCGCTAGGACCAGTGGGGCTTTTTTATTCCGCAGCATCTCATGCAAGCTTTCATCTAAGCGATGGAAAAATTGCAGAATATCATCTTGCTTGGCTCCATCGTTGCCTTGACCGTGGAAAGTACCGGGTTGCTGGAATGAGTTGTTGGTACCGCCCCGAGAAGTTGCGATCCGTTGCTCAATTCCTAGATCTGGTCCATCGTAGTGCAGCGCTTCATTCAAGCTCTTGGGCATGTTCTCCACCTCAAGTTCTTGCAGGCCAAAACGGCTGCCCTCAAAGAATTTCACTTCATCTTGGCTAAGGGTCAAGAGATAGAATTTGCCGTCCCCTGTCAAAAGCGGTAGGAGCGGTTTGAGATGGAAGCGATCGCTCACCACGACCAGTTCATCAAATTCCGTGGGCACACAATAGTACCGAAACACGCCATTGGCAATAAAAATCGCCAGCCCGTCGCTTTGGTGCTGCCAAAAATCCTCATAATCGAGATCATGTGCAGGTTTCAACAGGTCTACGGCTTCAGTGTGGCGCATCCCCTGGTTCACCAATTGTTCTTCCGCTTGGCGAATTAAGTTCTTAAAGCGAATCGGGTTTTGCTGCGTTTCAGAACCCAGACGCACGGTGGGCATGTAAAGAGATACACAAGTTCCTTGAGCTTGTTCTACTAAGGTTTTTAACTCTTCAATGGATAATATGCTCATAGCAAGTTGGCTCCCATCGGTACTTTCGCTAGAGTGCTTAACGTTAGCCCAGCGATCGCGCCTAGCTCGTCTCTCTACTGGTTGATGTCGGCTCTTTTGATCGCTCTTTCGATAGGATTGACATGCAGAATTTCACGAAACCTGATTTTGATGTCATCGTAATTGGTAGCGGTATTGGTGGCCTCAGCGCTGGGGCACTGTTAGCTCGTTACGGTAAACGGGTGCTCGTATGCGAAAGCCACAACCTACCCGGTGGTGCCGCTCAAAGTTTTGTTTATCAAGGCTTTCACTTTGATGCAGGGCCTTCTTTTTATGCAGGTCTTAGCGATCTGCATAGCCTCAATCCCTTGCGGCAAGTTTTGACTGTATTAGAAGAGAGCGTTGAGGCGATCGCCTATGACCCCCTAGGCCACTACCACTTCCCCGAAGGCACGTTTCCGGTGTATTGCAACCCGCAGCGCTATCGAGCCGCCGTCGCTGCAGTCACTCCCCAAGGAGCAGAGGAGCTAGCCCAGTTTGAGCAACGCTTACTGAACCTCTACGAAGCTTTACGGGGCGTTCCAGCGATCGCCCTCCGGGCAGACTGGCAGCTAGTCCCCATCTTAATCACCCTTTATTTCCCCGCTTTGGTGAAACTGCTGCCGCAACTAAGCACTATCCAAAGTTCAGTTGGCAGCATCATGAACCAAACCGTACGCGATCCTTGGGTACGGCGGTTGATTGATCTGGAATGTTTTTTGCTATCAGGGCTGAAGGCCGAAGGGACAATTGCTCCAGAAGTCGCCTTTATGTTAGGAGAGCGATCGCGATCGGTGATTGATTACCCCGTGGGTGGCAGTGGGGCGATCGTCCAAGCGCTGATTCGAGGACTGGAGCGTTGGGGTAGCACACTACGCCTGAAAACTCATGTCGAACAAATTCTGGTCGAGAACGGCAGAGCAGTAGGCGTACAACTGCGTGACGGCACGCGCTTAACAGCTCCAGTGGTAATCTCTAACGCCACGCTTTGGGATACCTACACAAAACTCCTCAAACCTGAAGATCTACCTAAGCAATATCGCGAACAGGCGATCGCCACACCAGCGGTAGAAAGCTTCATGCATTTGCATTTGGGCATTCGAGCCGATGGCTTAGAACATCTCACGGGACATCATGTGGTGGTGCATCGTTCTGATCAAGAGATTACTGTTCCGGGCAATACCTGTATGATCTCAATTCCATCGGTGTGGGATGCTAACTTGGCTCCTCCGGGACATCATGTCGTACATGCTTACACCTTGGAGCCTTTTGCAGGTTGGCAACGAGACGAGAACTATGAGGAACGCAAACGGGAAAAATCTCAAACTCTCTTTCGGGCCCTGGAACGAGTAATTCCAGATTTGCGCGATCGCATTGTGCTGGAACTGATTGGCACGCCTCTCACCCACGCTCGCTACCTGCGTCGCTATCAAGGCACCTATGGTCCTGCGATCGCTGCTGGCCAAGGCATGTTTCCCGGACCTCAAACTCCGATTGCTGGTTTGTATCGGGTGGGAGACAGTACCAGTCCGGGAATTGGTGTCCCCGCAGTAGCAGCATCAGGAATTTTATGTGCCAATACCCTCGTATCCCCCTCACAAATCAGGACATTGCTGGATCAACTACAGATCTAAAAAAAAGGCGAACCACCGTCCGCCCCTACAGGTACTTGCTACTCTTCAGGCAATCCCTCAAAGGCAAGAAGAGATGCGATCGCCCATAATCAGAACTAGTCGATCACACTAGAACTATCAACGGTCCCTACAGGTAGGCCAAACGTAGAAGATGAAAATCGTGCCATGCTGAATTTCTTACGTTTATTCCTGGCTTTAGTCTTCCTGGGGGTCGCAATCGGTTGGCTAGGACAATCTGCGATCGCTCAAGATCATGAAGGCTGCTGGATGCTGAACTCGGCAGGCGCAGTAATTGACTTAAACGGCTCAGTTTGTCCGCGATCGCCTACGACCTCTAACTCCGCTCCCTTAGTTTTCTCGAACTTGAGGGTTGAGCCTAGAACCGATGGCTGGGTAGCCGTATCGGGCAGCATCATGAATTCCACTAGTCAACCGATGCCGCTGGTTTTGGTGGAATACAAATTGGTCGATCAGCGCAGTCAAGAAGTTCTCTACAAAGGCATTGTGCGGCTAGAAACTTCCGGCATGTTACCCGCTGGAGCCTCAGTCAACTTTAGTCGTGTCCTGAGGGCGAATCGCTTACCCCAAAAACCTTTGAACGAGATGACAGTCCAAGTTGCCCGCTATCTTTGAAGAGCTTGAGGGATGACACAGCTACGACTTTTTAGCTAGCTTGTAGCAGATCATACAGGCTGCATTGCTACTCCCTATTTTAATCAGCTGTGAAGGAAGTTTATGAGTCACTCGCCTCTATTTGCTAATTTGGCTCGTGCCATCCGGATCGCTTTGTTCTGTGAGAACAACCGGATTCCTACCAGTCAAGGGTTAGCGTGGTTGGCAGCAATAGAGGAGACGGCTCATCGTCAGCGCCTCCGGAGACGAGAACTCTTAGCTTTAGGCGCACTGGGTGCTTTTGGGGCGATCGCGGGACATGCCAGCCGAGCTAGTGCCGCTCCTAAACCGAAGGCGAGTGCCAATGTCGGAATTGTCGGCGCAGGATTTGCAGGGTTAACTTGTGCCTACGAACTCCAGCGCCACGGCATCCTTGCCACAATTCATGAGGCGAGCGATCGCGTGGGGGGCCGCTGCTACTCCCTCGGTAACAATTTCTTTCCCGGACAAGTAGCAGAGCGAGGGGGTGAGTTTATTGATAACTTGCACAAAACCCTAATCGGCTATGCGCGTGAGTTTGGTTTAACGCTAGAAGATGTTGCCAAACAATCAGGAGAAATCTTCTACTATTTCAACGGTCAGCGCTATGACGAATCTGTGGTAGTGGATGAGTTTCGGGCTTTGGTGTCAGCGATGCAAGCAGACCTACGCACCCTCTCGGCTGAGCCTAGCGCCGATAGCCACAACGAAGCAGATGTCAGGCTCGATCGCACCAGCTTGCAAGCATATTTGGATAGCCGCCAAGCAGGGAATGTGGTGAAGGCAGCGATCAAAGCCGCCTATGAAGCCGAATATGGCCTCCCCATTCATCAACAAAGCTGTTTGAATTTCCTCCTGTTTATCCATGCCGATCGCCGCTCTAAATTCACGCCGTTTGGAGTTTTTAGTGATGAGCGCTATCACGTCATAGAAGGTAATGACAAGATTACGCAAGGGCTGCGCGATCGCTTGCGAGGCCCAGTCAAGCTGGGAATGAAGCTGCTACGGGTCCGAAAAACAGGCACCAATCAAATTGAACTCACCTTCCAGAACGGCTCTCGCACCACCACCGCTACCTATGATGCGGTCGTTTTGGCAATTCCCTTCACCACGCTGCGCCAAGTCGAGTTAGATGCCAGCCTGGGTTTACCTGCTGCCAAAATTCAGGCGATTCAACAACTCGGTTATGGCAACAACGCCAAGATGATCCTCGGCTTCAATGGTCGGCCTTGGCTTCCTGGCAGCAATGGTAGCTCCTACTCTGACTTACCCAACCACCAAACCACCTGGGAGACCAATCCCACCAAAGCCACCACCGCTCGTGCCATTCTCACTGACTACTCCAGCGGCGATCGCGGTTTGCGGCTGAGAGTTAGCAATGTACAGACAGAAGCCGATCGCTTTCTCACCGATCTCAATCGCGTGTATCCAGGCTGCAAGGCAGTTGCTACCAGGGTAAACGGTCAATATCGGGTTCACCTAGAGCCTTGGCCCACGAACCCCCTGACCAAAGGCAGCTACACCTGCTACACCCCCGGACAATTTACCAGCATTGCAGGCAACGAAGGCAAACCTATCGGCAATCTCCATTTCGCTGGAGAACATGCCAATTCTTTCTACGAGTGGCAAGGTTTTATGGAAGGAGCCGCCCTTTCTGCTATCCAAGCCGCGAACGAAATCCTCCAAGATCTCAAAGTGGGAAGGCTTTAACAACTGCCAATGTCATCCAGTGACATTTTTTGGCAAATGCGTACCTGATATCTAGGATTGTTTCATGAAAAATGCCTTAAAGACGTTGGTCCTAAGCATTGTTTTGGTGTTGATTGTGGGAATCGGTTGTGCCTTGGCAAATCCCATTCCTACTTCAGCACCAATAGTTTTGCAAGGGATGTGTGATGCTTCTGCCATCTTGAAAATTGACTCGCAGTTTTTAGTCCTCAACGACGAAGACCAGGAAATAACGTTCTTTCGCCTCTTTGATTTTGACAAAGGTGGCCAACCTATCTCCGCTCCTGTCCTACCACGAGAGAAGTTGCAAATCGACGCTAAAAACCCAGAAATAGATTTTGAAGGGTTAGCCCAGATTGATGATGTTTACTTTGCCCTGGCCTCCCATAGTCGGAACAAAAACTTCAAACCCCGTGATAGCCGCAAGAATCTGGTTGCCTTTCGCTGGCAGTCAGAGACCGAAAATCCCATTGAGGTACTTGGCTCATTGCAGAACTTAGTCCCTGCGCTTCAAGCCAAACTTAAAACCACTGAAGGGGTTGGTGTTTCTGAGATTGATCGGGCAAGAGATCCGAAGCAAGAGGATGGAGACGGCGGACTGAGCATTGAAGGCATTTCTGCTATGCCGAATGGCAATCTTCTGATTGGGTTACGCAGCCCAACGAACCCCAATATGAACTCAGAATCTCTCAGGCAGGCGATCGCGGTTGAATTAGTGAACCCGCTGCCATCGGTTACAAACAACGACGCCAACTTAGGGAACGTATACCTCTGGCAGTTCAACAATGCTGGCATCCGAGATCTTGACTACGATGAAAGGCATCGCCAGATCGTAATTCTCAGCGGTCCACCTGGTGTGGGTGATGCCTTCAAACTTTGGGCCTGGGATGGCACCACAACTTCTCAGCCCACGGAAATTCAAGATCTCACCAGCCACAAATCTATTGCTTCGATCTTGGCAGAAGGCGTTGCCCCAGAAGGAATCACGATCGACAATGACCGTCTCTGGGTTGTGTTTGATGAGGGAAGACGGCAAGTTGCTGGAGCAGAATGCAAAAGCTTACCAGCCACAGACCCACAGAAAACCTTTCGTGCCGTATCCATCCCTAGTTCTAATTAGCATGAGGTAGAACGGTTTTTCGATAAACTACATGCTAATTGGGCTCACACAATTTAAGGGAGAACTGGCCGCGCTGAGTGCGGCATTTTTATGGGCGATCGCGTCTGTGATTTACACTCGCATCGGCCAACGGGTACCTCCCCTAGTTCTGAACTCGGTGAAGGGTCTGATCGCGATCGCTTTTCTCGCCATTACCCTCTGGCTCCAAGGCAGCGGTTTACCCGACATTAACGGTACCGCTTTGGGGCTGTTGATCCTCAGTGGCGTTGTCGGCATTGGCTTTGGTGATACCTATTATTTTGCCGCCCTCAACTTATTGGGGCCAAGACGAACCCTGCTATTAGAGGCTTTAGCACCTCCGCTCTCGGCTTTTCTCGCCTTGCTGTTTTTGCAAGAAACTCTAGAGCTGAGCAACTGGCTAGGTATTTTCCTGACGATCCTGGGTGTGACTTGGGTGGTGAGCGAACGGGTACCCAGTGGAACAGCCAATTCAGAACCAGGAAAATTAACTCATCCGTTACGGGGAGTGGGTTATGGCTTGCTAGCGGCGCTGGGCCAAGCAGGAGGGGCGGTGCTTTCCCGTGCCGCTTTGACTCAGAGCACCATTAGCCCTCTGTGGAGTACCTTAGTCCGCTTAGCCGCTGGGGTGTTGGTGCTGGTGGTGTGGCTACTGGTACGACGGCAAGCAGGATTAGTGATGCAAACCTTAGAGTTCGAGCGCGATCGCCGTCGAGGTATGTCTTGGTTAGGGGCGATCGCCATTACCGCTTTTTTCAGCACCTATCTGGGAATTTGGCTGCAACAAATTTCGCTCAAATTTACAGCAGTCGGAGTTGCCCAAGCCCTCAGTTCCACTAGCCCATTGTTCATTTTGCCGATCGCGATGGCAATGGGAGAGATAGTCAGTAGACAGGCAATCTTGGGAGTGCTAGTCGCCTGGGCAGGAGTCTGGCTTCTATTCGGCTAGCGCTGACGTAGTTACCGTTTTAGAGCCAAGGTTAAGCCATCGGCGATCGGCACCAGACTGAGTGTAATCCGATCATCTTGGTGCAGCTTGGCATTAAAAGCGCGAATTGATTTTGTACGATTGTCTTGCACCTGCGGGTCTGCGACTCGCCCAGACCACAACACATTGTCGATCGCGATCAAGCCACCCCGACGCACGAGTTGCAGCGATCGCTCGTAATAGTTCCAGTAATTGCTCTTATCTGCATCAATAAAGGCAAAATCAAACGTTTCTGCCTCCCCTGCCGCTAACAGCTGATCGAGAGTGTCCACCGCTGGGCCAATTCGCAGATCTATTTTGTCGGCCACCCCTGCTGCTTGCCAATAGCGACGAGCGCTCGCCGTGTATTCTTCGCTGACATCACAAGCAACCACTTTACCGTCGGTTGGTAGCGCTAGAGCCACCACCAAGGAACTGTATCCAGTAAACACGCCCACTTCCAGCGTTTTCTTAGCTCCTAGCAACTGCACCAATAGAGCCATAAACTGCCCTTGCTCTGGCGCAATTTGCATCTGTGCCATTGGGTGCTGCGCTGTTTCCTGCCGCAGTTGTGCTAACAGTTCTGGTTCCCGCAGCGAGTTAGACAACAGATAGTCATAGAGTGGGTCGGTTAGATCTAGGGTGCGATTAGACATGATTTTCTAGCTTTGACGACTTCCATCCCTGATCTTAAGAAGAGATTGACATCTAGGAATCAATCGAGCTGACCAGATTCTCAGTCAAGATTGTTCAGCCAAGGTTTGAGCGTTCTCTGAGTTGCCTCAGAATCGGGATCTTTTGGTACTGCTCCGGGCGGATGGTTGGCCAATCTAGTCCAGTGGGTTGAGGATGGATGCTG
>DATNPE010000179.1:0-5840 GCA_036703355.1 Allocoleopsis sp.
CTTGCCCGGTGAGTAAAATAATAGGTACTCTACAGCCATTGGCAACCGCTTGCTGCAATAGTTCCAGCCCGTTATGCGTACCGAGACGATAGTCCAAAAGATACACAGCATGCTCCTTTTGAGCCATCAACTCTAGAGCTAAATCCCAAGTACTGACCCATTCCAGCTCGAAGCGAATTCCCTGGCTTTCCGAGAGTAAATCGCGGGTCAAGATATAATCATCTTCGTCATCATCCACGAGTAGTACTCTAACCGGCTGGTTGCTCATGTCACTCTCCAACCTCTTCCGGGAGTCGTTCAAAAATCTCAAACCAGTACCTGCTCACAGTTTGTATCATTTCAATCTTAATAAAGAAGCTAAAGATTACAGGGTATCGCTATTTCACTCGGCTTGACATACCCCACAGCAATGGTTCAATTTAAACCGCAGTGCATGGGTCTAGAAGACAGTTTGCCAAACCTGTAGCCAAAGGTACCTGTATAGTCTGGAAAAAATAGCCTTTCTGGCCTAACAAAAAACTGAGGTTAATCAACGTGGGCTTAGGGGTTTTTCCTCAAGCCCACACTTACGGGTTAGGGAAATGTGAGTTGTTGACTTGACGTTGTTGGAGGGGCAGAGTAACGATAAACATTGACCCCTGCCCTGGCGAGCTTTTGGCAGTGATGCTACCGTTATGGCGTTCAACAATCTTACGGCAGATTGCCAAACCCATGCCTGTCCCTTCGTATTCACTACGACCGTGCAGGCGCTGGAAAGCATTGAAGATGCTGCTGAGATACTTCTCGTCAAAGCCAATGCCATTGTCTTGTACCAGGATTTGATAAAGCATAGGTTGACGCGAGTTTCCTGTTGGCTGTTGTTCTTCACTATTGAGCAGTTGACTATAGATCCCGATCTTCGGAGGCTCAGTCCTTTGGTGAAATTTCAGTGCATTGCTAATCAGGTTTTGTAGCAATTGACGCATCTGTAGCGGATCGGCCTCAAGGGTAGGCAGTTCACCGACTTCTACCTTTGCCCCAGTCTGCTCGATACGCACTTCTAAATCAGATAAGACTTCTTGAGCGACCTGAGCCAGATCCACCGATACAAAGGGTTGAGCCTTGGTCGTAATTCGCGAGAGCGTTAGCAAATCCTCAATTAAGGTCTGCATCCGTTCTGCCGCCTTCTGCATTCGCTCTAAATAGTCACACCCCTGAGCCGTCAGTGTCTCACTATACTTGTCCTTAAGCCTGTCACCAAAGCTCATAATCTTACGCAGCGGTTCCTGCAAATCATGGGAGGCGACATGGGCAAATTGTTCTAATTCGGCATTGGAATAGGCCAATTCCTGACGCTGATGGGTCTCTTGTTCTAAAAGTTGAGCTTGAGCTAAGGCAATACCAATTTGATCAGCCAACTGTCTCAACAGTTCCGTTTCAAAGCTAGACCAATACCTCGGACTGGTACATTGATGAGCAATCAGCAAACCCCAGAGTTTTTTCTGCAATAAAATAGGTACGGCTAGCTTGGCTTTGATATCCAACTCCTGCATTAATTCAATCAGGCAAGGTGGAATCTCAGCCTTTTCTAGATCAGCAATGGTGTATATTCGACCCTGATCATAGTGACTTAAGTACTCTGATGCCCAATAGCCATCAGTAATATTTCGGCCTAAAACAGAGGAACAGTTGGGAGCCACTGCTTCTGTAACTATTTTGCCAAATCCATTTGAGCAAAATTGAACGATCAAAACTCGGTCAGTTTGGAGAATCCGTTGTACCTCGGTGACAGTGGTTTGGAGAATTTCCTCAATCTGCAAGGACTGGCGAATTTTGAGCGTTACTTCCGCAAATAATTGCGATCGCAAATTCTGGCGCTGTAATTCTTCTTGCGATCGCTTGCGCTCGGTGATATCCATAATAATCCCAGTCATGCGTATGGGCTGACCGCTGTTATCGTAATAGACTTGACCTTTGCTAGCCACCCAATGAACACTACCATCAAGCCAAATTACTCGGAAATCAATGTTGTAGTCGGCTCCTTGCTCCAAAGTACGGCGTAGTGCTTGGGTGACTAATTCTCGATCTTCAGGATGAAGATTTCTCAGGAAGCTTTTAAAGGTGCCCTCAAAACAGCCTGGGGCAAAACCATAAATAGTTTCCGTAGTAGCCGAGTGCGTAACTCTGCCAGTTGGGATATCCCAGTCCCAAGTACCCATGTGAGCTGCCTCTAGGGCTAACCTCAATCGCTCCTCGCTCAGCCGTGCCCGCTCAGTCTGCTGTCGTAATTCCTCCACGGCACGACTCGCCTGAAGCAGACGACGCACACGCTGGCGCAGGACTGCCCAGTGAATCGGCTTGGTAACGTAATCGATCGCACCCACCTCAAATGCGCGATCAACCGACTCTGGATCTTCAAGAGCCGTAATTATTAATATGGGTGTGCGATCACCACCAGGGAGTATTTTTAATTGAGTGCAGCAGGTAAATCCATCCATCACCGGCATCATGGCATCCAGCAGCACAATATCTGGGTGTAAGCGAGTGTAAAGCGCTAAACCTTCCTCGCCATTACTCGCTTCTGCCACCTGATAGCCTACTTGTTCCATCGCTCGACGCAGCTGAATCCGCATGAATCTGTCGTCCTCTACTACAAGGACAAGGGTAAAATCTCTCTTTGGGTCGATAATATTCATAGCAGAGCTTGCTTGCGTTCGATTTGCAAAGCGGCCTTGACTTTGGCATACTCAGCTTCCAGTTGCGGCACTTTGTCCCATCCACCTTCAGTATGCCCAGTACGACCAAGCGCTTCCAGCTCTTTGCAAACATTGGAGAGGGTTGTAGCGCCAAGAGTGAGACTGCTTGACTTGAGTGTATGTGCACAGGAGTGCAATTGCTTCGCATCGTCTCGCTCAACAGCAGAAGCGATCGCACTGACGAGTTTTGGCGCATCTTCAAGGTAACAATCAATCATCTCAACCAAGATAGCGTCAGCATCTTCGCCGATCATCTCCCGGAATGATTGCAGCACATTGGCATCAATAGGGTGAGGAGGTGAGGGGGTGAGGAGGTGAGGGGGTAAGGGGATGAGGGGGTGATGGGGTGATGGGATGAGGGGTTGTCCTCTATCAGGAATTTGAGTTGAGGAATTCTCCCACTCTCCCACTCTCCCACTCTCCCTGGCTCGATTAGGCTGACACTTTCTCAACGCTTGGACGAGTGCCTCGACCCGTATGGGTTTGCTGATGTAGTCATCCATGCCTGCCCTCAAGCACTCCTCGCGATCGCCTTGCATGGCATTGGCTGTCATCGCAATAATGTAGGGGCGATTGCCGTTGGGAAATTCTTGGTGGAGGCAGCGAGTGGCTGTCAAGCCATCCATTTCTGGCATCTGCATATCCATCAACACCACGTCATAAGATTGGCAACGTACTGCTTCCACGGCTTGCAGTCCATTACTGGCTAGATCGGCTTGATAGCCCATCTGTTGTAGGAGAAGCAAGGCGACTTTCTGATTGACGACATTGTCCTCAGCTAAGAGAATCTTTAAGGGATGCTGTTGGGCGATTTGGCGATCAAGCTGCGGTGGAGTAGCGAGGGAAGGCTTCACTGGGATGGGCTGTGTACCCAAGACGTGGAGCAAGACATTATATAGATGAGATTGCTTAATTGGCTTGGTTAGGAAAGCCGCGAATTCTACGGTTTCAGCATCGTTATTCAGTTCTGGCCTATCGATCGATGTCAGCATAATTAAGGGCAATTTCTGATAACCCGGTTGCTTACTGATTTCTGCTGCCAGAGTTAGCCCATCCATTTTAGGCATTTGCATGTCTAGAATTGCCAGATCAAACGCTTCGCCTTGAACAAGCAAGGAGAGGGCTTCAGCGCCAGAGTCTGCCGCACGGCTTAGCATGCCCCAAGACTGTGCTTGTAACCTCAAAATTTGTCGATTCGTCGCATTATCATCCACGATCAGTAATCGCTTACCTTCTAACTGAGACTGATGATGGTCTCTGTCAATGGGTGATAAAGTGGGAGCGGCTTGAGCGATGAGGCTGAAGTAGAACGTCGAACCCTGACCCACTTGACTTTCAACCCACATTGTGCCGCCCATCATTTCGCTGAGCTGTTTGCCAATTGATAACCCCAACCCGGTTCCACCATAGTGACGAGTGATAGAAGAATCGACTTGGCTGAAGGATTTGAACAAGCGGTCTAATCGGTCTGGTGGGATGCCAATACCTGTATCTTTGACAGCAAATTGGATTTCGTAAGTAGGGGAGGAGTCACAATTGAGAAACCAGGAGGCAGAAGGTGAATCGTCTGATTTCTGAGTTCTGAGTGCTGACTCCTCTGTCGTTTTAGCTGACACTGAAACTACCACTTCTCCAGCATCTGTAAACTTGACAGCATTGCTGAGCAAATTGACTAAAATTTGGCGTAGCCGAGTCGCATCTCCTAGAATCATGCTGGGAGTTTCAGGGTGAATTAGGTAAGCTAATTCAATCCCTTTTTCTGCCGCTTTGAAAGCTAATAAGTCAAGAGATTCTTCAACACACGTTCGGAGATTAAAGGAATATCGTTCGAGTTCTAGCTTGCCCGACTCGATTTTGGAGAGGTCAAGAATGTCATTGATGAGTGATAGTAAAGTATCGCTACTGCTCTGGATTGTTTCGGCAAAATCACGCTGCTGAGGTGCTAACTCGGTGTTGAGTAATAGACCCGTCATACCGATGATGGCATTCATTGGTGTGCGGATTTCATGGCTCATATTGGCGAGGAATTGACTCTTAATCTGAGTCGCCGCTTCAGCTTCTGCCTTTGCCTTTTCCAGTTCAAGATTTGCCTGAGATAATTCTTGAGTGCGTTGAATTAGCGCTTGTCGTGCGAAATACCGCTCAGTAATATCGTCTAATATCCAGAGGCGACCGGGCACCTGGTGTACACGAGTCGCTGTGCTAGAGATACTGAGGACTTTTGGCTGGGGTTGGCTGAAAACCCAGTTCCAATTGCGAATTTCTGGTTGTGGCTGGGAGAAAAACTCTGCTGCCTGTGTGGCAATTTCCTGTTGATTATCAGCACTGATGCGTAACGTTGCCATTGCCTGGGCGAGTGAGGGAGGCTCGATCGCGCCCGGAGCTAAACCGAGATGTTCTGCCGCCGCTTGATTAATCCAACCCTGTTCACCACTTTCATCCACAAACACAACTCCCTGATGGATGGTTTCTAACATGGCACCGAAGCGTGCCTGTACTTTATCGAGGCGTAGAGTCGTATCACAAAATTGCAGCAGGGTGCGTAACTCACCAAGTAGCGACTCGATAAATTGCTGTAGGTGTGATGAGGCTTGATAGCGGCGATGCCAAATCAACAAAATTGCACCGTGTCCTACCCCTTGTTTTCCCTGAGTCGAGGGGGATTGAAGGGGTAGCACGGCGAGAGAATGAGTGTTTTGGGCAAGTAAGAGGTGAGAAGCACCGGGAGTAGAGGGGTAGTCGGTATAGTAAAGACAGCGATTCTTTGCGATCGCTTCCTTAAACAGTGCAGGAGTGGTGAGTTGATCGGGAAGAGCGTTTGGCGGTAGACAAACGAGTGCTTGGGCAGTTACCTCATCGAGTTGGCGCAATGCGATCGCAACATCAGCACGGGCAAAGTTACGCAGTAGGGTGATGGCTTGACTAATGAGTGTGTCGGGAGTGTCAGTGGTGTCACTATTGGTAAGGGTAGCCAGTACCGATTGAGAAGCCAGCCGCCACTCAATGTCTACTAAGAGCCTGCGTAGCCAGGTGCCAAGCCAAGCTGCAATTCCCAATTCAATTGACTGGCGCACTGGATTGAGTCCATCCCCATCCAGCAGCGTC
>DATNPE010000180.1:0-10622 GCA_036703355.1 Allocoleopsis sp.
TCTGTTTGCTGCCTTGGGTCACCTGCACCAAGCTGCTGCCACTACTAATTTGCACTTGATCTCGGGTGTAGCGGTAACCATCCACCACAAACGAGGCTTTGGGCACTTCAGCCAGCACTTGCGAATCGATATAGGCGGTGATATTACCTTGGTCTTGCAAGCTTTGCAGCAGTAAGCGCCGCAATAACGGTGAGCTATACACATCTCGCTTGGCCCACACTTGCCAACGCTCCGGTTGAGCCACCTCCACCTCAATGCCTTGAGCCCGCCATTTTTCAGCGCTGTCTTCCGCACTCTCAAAGCTGCGGTGAGTGCTCAAAACAACTCGTTCGCTCACTTGTGGCTCAGGCAAGGGTTGCATCACCACATCAACCTTCACCTTGCTCGTGCTGAGACTTTGGCGTTGCCCCCCAGTCTCAAATGCAAGAGTCAGGCGATCGCCTGAGGTTGCTTGTAGCGTCAGTTCATCATTCGGTTTAGTACCAAAGCGCTGCACCACCCCAACTTGCAGCTCTGGATC
Organism: Allocoleopsis sp.; assembly: GCA_036703355.1. Taxonomy (GTDB): domain Bacteria; phylum Cyanobacteriota; class Cyanobacteriia; order FACHB-46; family FACHB-46; genus Trichocoleus. The sequence goes on from DATNPE010000180.1 coordinate 521, forward strand.
ACTGGGTGTTGCTGAAACCTGGGTAGTTATTCCTAAACTCGTGAAACAAGCAGTGGCGATCGCCAAACTCGATAACCGCGTCCACAAAGAAAGACGGAGTGGATAGTTCTGAAGCGTTAATTTTTGAGGAATAGAGCCATTAAGGCGTTGAAGCGGTTGACTCACAGGTCGCTGCATCGCAAGGAGACTTCTTTGACAGAATACGTCAGTTCGACGAAAAAAATCGAGAAAAAGATCCAGAGAAATTCTGGATTCAGCATAAAAAATTATTGCAACTCGTAGTCATAATGATTATGATTTAGAATATAAGCAACCAATCAGCAGCATCCGATGGCAAGAGTTGTAGATATCCCTATCCAAAAAATTCGCCGTCCTTTGTTCCGCCAGAATGACCCAGCTAAAGTCGCAGCGCTCATGGCTTCGATTGAGGCAGAGGGCCTGAGGGAACCGATTGATGTTCTAGAAGTTGAAGGTGAATACTACGGGTTCTCTGGTTGCCACCGCTTTGAAGCTTGTAGTCGTTTAGGCCATGAAACGATTCGCTGTAATGTTCGCCGTGCCCCCCGTTCTGTTTTGCAGATGCACCTGGCCTAGGTTCGCGTCAGCAACTTGGTAAACTGCCTTTTGGGTTTACCTGTTACGTTTAGCAGTCTATCCACCTGCCATAATCTAGTTGCAGGCTGGGCAGCGAGCTAACAAAATCTTTTAGTTACCAACGGAGATACTATGCAAGCTCAATCTAAAGGTATCGCCATTAATATTGGCATTGATGAAGCCGATCGCAAGGAAATTGTAGACGGACTCTCTCGTCTGCTCGCAGATACCTACACGCTCTACCTCAAAACTCATAACTTCCACTGGAACGTGACAGGTCCAATGTTCCAAACCCTGCACCTCATGTTCGAAACCCAGTACAACGAACTGGCTTTGGCAGTGGATTTAATTGCGGAGCGGATTCGGGCTTTAGGATTCCCTGCACCTGGTACTTATAGTGAATTTGCTCGCCTCAGTTCGATAGAGGAAACCCCTGGCGTCCCCTCGGCTGACGAAATGATTCGCCTGTTGGTCGCGGGTCAAGAAGCGGTCGTTCGCACTGCTCGGTCTGTCTTCCCGGTTACGGAGCGCGTTAATGATGAACCAACTGCTGACCTGCTCACCCAACGGATGCAAATTCATGAAAAAACCGCTTGGATGCTGAGAAGCTTACTCGATCAGTAACTTCTTAAACCAGAGGTTCTTGTTCATTAGCGCAGGGTTGATCAGCGGGTAGAACATGAGATGGTATTACTTCAGAACTACCCGTTGAACTGCAATCAGGATGACTCCAGCAAACCCTTCAGACTACACCCATCAGTTGCAACAGTTAATGCAACAGGTGGGTGTTTCCAGCTTTAAAGCCCTCAGCCAAAAAGCCAATGTTTCCGAGTGGCAAGTGAGACAACTACGGCAAGGCCAAGCGGATCAAATGCGAGCAGAAGCATTGATTAAGGTGAGCCAAGCGCTGCAAATTTCTTTGCCTGAATTGATCACTACTTTTTCCCAAGTTTCTCTAGAGCCAATTGTGAGCCTTGTACCCTCTAGTGGGGATCAATCAACTCTAGAGGCTGAGTTGGCAGCCGTGAAATTGGAATATGAGCGATCGCAAGCTCAACTCGCCCAACAGCGTGAGGCCCTTTGGCAAGAATTCCAACAAGCAACATTGCAAGCGATCGAATCCTGGCTCACCTTTTGGCCCAGCGCAGCCCATGCTGCTAAGCAACCAAATTCCAAGGTCACAGTCGAAACCTTAATCCGCTTGGCTAATCCACTGACGGAGCTTTTGCAACGATGGGGCATAGAAGCGATCGCGGAAGTCGGCAAAGAACTACCCTACGACCCAACTCAGCATCAACTGATAGACGGAACTGCTCAGCCTGGTGAGTGCGTGCGAGTACGCTATATAGGGTATCGTCAGGGCGAAAAGCTACTATATCGGGCCAAAGTCAGCCCAGTAGCTCCTAATAAGCCTTAAACCCAGCTTATAGCCTAGCTTTTAGCATCTTCCAAGATTCAGAACTCCTAGTTCTCACACAATCTCTCATTCGACTGATGCCGCAATTATGTGGATTTGTTGCAGTAGAAAGAGAGCCAAAGCGTGGAGAACAATAAAAATGCGTAAGTTAAATATTGGTTTGAGCGAAGAACAGCGTCAAGGTGTGATTGGTCTACTCAATCGCGACCTCTCTGATTCATACCTACTTTTGATCAAAACAAAGAAATACCACTGGGATGTAGTGGGTCCACAATTCCGCTCTTTGCACGAACTGTGGGAGGAGCAGTATCAAGCGCTGACCGAAAACATTGATGCGATCGCAGAGCGTGTACGCATGTTGGGTGGTTACCCTGTAGGGACTGCTCAAGGCTTCTTAGAAAATGCTTCTATCAAAGAGCAGGGTGGCAACGTCCCTAACGCAGAGCAAATGGTTTCTAACTTGGTTGGTGACCACGAGCAAGTGATTCGCAACCTGCGTGACCATGTAGATCAGTGCTCCGAAAACTTCCATGATGAAGGCACTGCTGACTTCCTGACTGGCTTGATGGAACAGCATGAAGAGATGGCATGGATGCTGCGTTCCTTTATCGAAGGGCAATCCATCGAGCCTGATGGTCAGACCAGCGCCGAGCCTAAGCTGACTGTTGCAGCGGGCTAAATTAGCCTTGTAGGTCATTATCAAACCTTAGGGGGTGGAACTGAAGTTCCACCTCTTTTTCTATGAGTGGCGTCAAGTTTTGGCCAATAAGGCGATCGCAGCAGGTACTTTTGTGATTTTTTTGATAAAAGTAATTTCTAATACTGAGCGTTTAGGCGCAATCGCTGATGGAGGTTGAGTCATTTGGCTAGGGGAGTTTCAGGGTCAGTAAGGAGAGAATTAAATAGTTAAGCGCATTGTCCACTTCTTACTTGAAAAAACCTAACCCTTATGACACCGGAAGAATTTAGAGAAGCTTACTTAGCAGCTCAAAACGGACTGGGCAACGACCTGCAAACTCTGGTGAGCCTATCTAGAAATTTTAGTGAATTGGCAGAACAGTTCAGTGAGCTAGCCAATAAAATTCCAGTTAATTACTCCAAAATCAATGAGATTGTGGAGACATTTATTGATGAACAAAAGCAACAATAAGCGTCTAAGCAATTGAGCAAGCTGCTTCTAATTCAAGTTCAATAGTTTTTACTAAAGTCTCAAGAGCGATCGGTTTGGTGAGATAAGAGCTAGCTCCCAAACTGAGCGCTCTTTGTTTCTCTCTATGAAAGGCGTAGGCAGAGGTAATAATGACTGGAATGGAGGACCAAGCTGATAGTTTTAACTGCTCTAGTAATGTAAAACCATCAATACAGGGCAACTTGAGATCGAGTAGCAGTAAGTCAGGGTGAAATTCTGCTACTGCGGGAAAGAAGTTGAGTCCGTTGTCCAAGCTAAGAACGGTGTAGCCCTCAACCTCCAAGCATTCATGAGTGATTAAACGATGCAGATCATTGTCTTCAACTATTAAAATTCGCTCTTTAACAGGCGTGGAGTTATGAAGCCCAGTGATTGTCATCGCGTTCTCTATATAAAGTTTATGTAAAGTCTGAAGCTCTCTCTATTGTGCATCGGTAGGCCCTCCTTTGTATTCACTGAACTGGCCGAACTATCGTTAGCGAAATCGCGTAAATTTTACATTTCCAGAAAAATTTTGTACCATCACTGTTTAGTCCGTTAGAAGCTCAGTTCTTTCCCTAAAGAGAGCGATCGCTTCTCTATTACTGACGCGATCGCTCCCTTCAACGGCGATCGCGAATCAATTTGTCAATTGCAGCTTGCCAGTTTCCACCTTCTAACGCCGCTAAGCGATGGGCCGTTTCTCTGTCACCACCGACTAACCTGATTAAATGCCTTTCCGAGTCACTGTAATGCTGAGCAGGTGACGAAGGCTTATGTCTCTTTTTCTTAGGAAGGTAAGATGGGCGTTTCTGTTTGTTAATTTCAGCGTACAGAATGTAAGCGAGTAGGCAAAAAATGAGTAATATGCCAACTCCGATCGCCCAAATTAAAGTCTCAATCATGGGAATGCTGATAGTAGTAATGCGGCCCTCTGTTAGATTCCTCTGAGGGAAGCTTTATTCATGTTTCCCATGACGGCGCGATCGCTCCCTCCAAAAAATAAACCCTCGCAGTGGAGGGTAAACAGCGAAAAAATGATTATTTTCCAAGATTTTGCCCTGAATTTAAGTTTTTTCGTAACTGATTCAACTCTGCCTCTAAGGGATCTATTGGAGGAACAGGCGGGACTTTAGGGTTTCTTAGAGCAATGGCGCGTTGTTGTTTTCGATGAGAACGGCGGCGACGTACTAAGTAATCGTATTGATAAAGGTAAGCAGCAGAAACAAACAAAACTGTTGTTGCAAGGGTTGTTTGCGCGGCTGTCAGAGGTGGGCAGACAACATCATCAGCAAATATGGTGCATTGCATGGTGGGAATCAAAGTTAGCAACCCAGCCGCTATTGATACAACCATAACAATTAAGGCGGTTAACCCTTCCTTGATGCTGGCTGGACTGGGCAACCAATGGGGCCAACGGGCAGGTGCTATTCTCCAGATTAGGTTGTGAGTATAGGCAACTAGCAAGAATGGGGCTGTAAAGCCTGTTATAACTAGAAACATGAGGGGGAGGGCATTTCCAGAGGCAGAGAACACAACCAATCCCCAGAAGCCTGTGAATCGAATGCTAACTCCTAGCAGCGCTATCAACATCAAGACTAAAAAGGCTCTGGCCCAAGAACTGGGGTAGGGAAACCAAGCAGACCACCATGACCTTGATTTTTTACTCATACGAAAGCTCAGTAGACCGAATGCATAGGCTTGCAATTTAAAGGTGCCCAAGGTAGAGCGATCGCTCTCGCCAAAGAATAAGCTGTTTGATGTGGAAGCGAGGATTACAAGCAAAGCGATTGCCCTAGGGAAGTGGGGAGCGATCGCTTTACTCTGGGTACGCTAAAAATGCATGTGTCTAGGCTCGGTTGACCGAGCTTTTTTATGAGAAATTGGGTTGCATCTTCCAAGCTTTTCTATACAGCTACACTACTGGGTTTGAGCATACTTGCTTGTGGTAGTTCCCGTAAGCAGTCGTCTAAACTCATCATTTGGAACGACTCTCCAGCAACCTTAATCGTGGATTTGACGCAACGGCAAACAGGCCAGAGGTACCAGATAAAAGTCAAGCCCTGCTCAAAATGCCAACGGTATGTTCAGTTTGGCCCTCTAACTTGTGAGAAAAAAGGGACAGTAGGCAGCTACGCTTTTGCTCCTGGTACCTATGATGCAAAAGTGACTTTTAGTGACAAGACGGTGCCTCCAACAGAAGATGAGTGGATTTTGGAGAGTGACACAAGTCACATGCAATGCTTCTCAATCGTTACACAAATGCTTCTAACGCCTGTTATTCGATAGGCGATCGCTCGATTTGTTGCAATAAATTCTGTTTAAAACAGCAAGACCCGCCCAAGTTAATGAGCAGGTCTTATGCGATCGGAGCGGCGGGATTTGAACCCACGACCCCTACTACCCCAAAGTAGTGCGCTACCAAGCTGCGCTACGCCCCGTCGTGCTTTACAACTATAACATAACTTTCTAAATCAGCACAAAAAATTAGAAAACTTTCAGGACTTGGATTGCTTGTAAGAGATCGGGCACTGCTGAAGCGGGCCAATAGCCTTCACCTCGGCGACCAGATTGCAGAATAAAGCGTAGGCCGTAGGCATGGGGATAGCCTTCTACTTCCAGCCAAATAAGGTCGCTTTCGGCTTCACAGCTAATTTTTTCCTCATCCATTAGCTCAGTTGCCATGTGTTGCATCGTGCCAGCCAACTGCTCCGCCAATCGGCAAAAATCGTTTAACTCTGCTTCAGTGAGCTCGATCGCCCAATCTTCCCCCCCTACAAGTCCCTGAAACTCGGTGGCGTTGGGGTCCCAACCGAGTCGCCAACCAGGTCCACTTTTGACTAATCGTTCCATCGCATTGCTAAAGGGTCGCAAAAAATTAGGGATAGTCCAGAAAGCACAGTTCATGTGTCCTCGACTACCCCTCTTAAATTAGGTTGAAGCTATGGCTAGGGCAAGAGCAAGCGGGCATCCCCTGGCTTCGGTTGAGGCAGTTGGGATGGTGCCGAAGTAGCGGCGGGCTGCGTACTTCCCGATCGCCCGCGATTGGTCGATGGCGTTGGTGGCTGGGCAGACTGGCTAGTTCGAGGACTAAAAACATTAGCCAACGCTTGGGCTAGCGTGTCCCGCTGGGCTCGGTTCAGCCGACCAATAACAGCGCGATCGCCCTCTAGCGGATTCGTCTTTAAGCTGTCGTACCCTGGATACTGAGATTCTTGCATCAGACTATTGGCACCCAGGTAATCCGCTAGAGTCAGTTTCCAGTCAAGGCGATACCCCGGCGGTCGCCCTTTGACGTAAATGTGATAGCGAATCATCCGCCGCATCAACGTGTTGTTGGGGTCTACTTTGCCCGTTTCTGTACTGACGTACTGATTTTCACGAGGCAGATTAGGCAACTGTTTGTAGACTTGCTGCCCCGCTTCTTCTAATCTGACTAGGCTTTGCGAGAAGGCAGGGGCTGGATGAAACAAGCTAGGGCTGCTGAGAGTCATGACAGAGGCGATCGCCGTCAAACCAGCCACGCTCAAGACAATGGCAATAAACTTTAGGAGTCGATAAGGTCTTTTCACTCGCCAATAATTTCTGGTTGAGTTAACTCATCGGACATTTCGATGATCGCCCGCAACACTGGCTTCATCTTGGGGTCATCAATCGTATCAAAATCTTCAAATCGGCGGCGCTTGGCCCGATTAGCAACTTGCACGGTGATGCGATAGCGATTAGAAGCTGCACTGATCAAATCTTCAGCCCGTCGCATTAGCTGGGTTGTATCGAACGCAGAACGCTTGTGCATAAAATTCTTTACTTGGGACAACTCCTAGTCTATCAGGAGTCTAGAAGACGCTGTTTGATCCCTAAAAGTTGCCGTTGTTGCTGCTTCTCCTTGTGAGGTTGGCTGATGAAGTTGGCGAGTCAGGGTCGTAACACAGCCCACAAATCGATGTAGTGAAGTAATACTTTCGGATGTATCAAGATTTGCAAAGTTTTTGGTTGAATGGTAAAGTCCGATTCAGTGTTCAAGCTTTCGCATGCACACCCTCGAATCTCCTACTTCTCAACCGCAACGGGGGCTTGTCTTCAAGCACCACCCCCTCAAGACTGTGGCTCTTGGCGACAGCATTGTGTATGGCTTTGGCGATCCCGTGGGGGGCGGCTGGGTAGATCGGCTGCGGCGCGACTGGATGCTGCCCCACAGTCCTGGCCATGTGGTTTATAACTTGGGCGTGCGGGGAGACGGAGTGCAGCAGGTCGCTCAACGCCTAGAGAGTGAGTTTCGGCATCGAGGTGAGTTGAGAAACCGCGTGCCTGACTTGATCGTGCTCTCGGTTGGTGTGAACGATTCGGCTCGCTTAGGCCGACCCACCGGACGCAATTTTACGGACTTCGATCGCTTTCAAGCTGAAATCAGCGATTTATTAGACCAAGCAAAACGGCTGTGCCCAGTTCTATTTGTAGGTATGGTGCCAGTGGATGAAGCCAAGATGCCGTTTCTCGATTGCTTCTACTACAGCCACCTGGAGCAAGCTCGCTATAAAGAAGTGACGCGGCTGGCTTGTGAGGCGCGACAAATTCCCTATCTAGATATTTTCCAGCAGTGGCTAGAGCGGGGGGAAGATTGGTGGCGATCGCGGCTCTGCGACGATGGCCTGCATCCTAATGTGGCAGGCTATCAATCACTCCTAGAAGATGTTTTAGACTGGTCTGCAATGGCACCGTGGGCAGGAAAACCGCTAACGACAGCCTAGGCTATCACGGGTTGCCACTCCGGTGGTGGGGTTCACTCCGGTGGCGCGATCGCAGAGTTGAGCAATTTCGTAGCGATCGAGAATTGCATCGGTGAAGTCTGCGCCAGTGATGTTGACATCGGCAAAACTGGTGCGAGTTGCTGTAGCTTCCTGCAAGATCGCGTTCGATAGATCAGCTCCTTGCAAAAAGACGCGATCGACCAACGCCCCGGTTAAGTTGGCTCCACTTAAGTTGGCATTGAGCAGCACACCTTTCGTCAAGATCGCATTGGTCAAGTCCGCCTCCTGGAAATTGATCTCTCGCATTTCTGCCCCAACAAAGGTTTTCCCAACCAAGTTGGCGTGGGAGAAATCTTGGTTGTTTAGGTTGGCGTTGTTGTAGTTCACGGTATCGATCTGGGCCCAGGCTGGGGTTGCCCAAAGAATAATCCATAGCCACGCCAAGCACAGCAGCAGCAGGATGCCTAAACCACGCTGCAAAACAGGTTTAATCGCCTTTACAAGGGAAAAGTTCATCAATCTTTCACGCGCATTCTCACTTAGGATTTTAAACCCAAGCAGTGGGGTCCTGCGTCATGGCTATAGGGCACTACTATTGCAAGTGATTACTAACATATAGCAATCCTTTTTGATTCTTGAATGGGGTGCAGGGGTTTCACCCCTGCGTGGGGGCTGCGCCCCCACACCCCTTTTTACAATCCATTTAGGATTGCTATATAGACTTTACTTTCATAGCTCGAAAGCGTTTCTGCCCACGAGTTGGGGGAGTAAAGCGATCGCTGCTATCGACGCTCTTGCCTAAACTGGCATAGCTGTCAAATCTTGACATTGATTCTCATTAGTTCTACTGTCTCTTGGAAAGATTGATCAAGTTCGGCTCAAAAACTATGGCGGATAGTGCAGGCCAGAAACAAATTCGGGATACGCCTGCTCTCACCACTCGTAATCTCACGTTGGCTTACGACGGTACTTCAATCATTAGTGACTTAAATTTGGCGATCCCTGCAGGCAAAATTACCGCGTTGGTGGGTGCCAATGGTTGTGGTAAGTCCACTCTGTTGCGGGGTCTGGCTCGGTTGCTCAAACCTCGGTCTGGGGCTGTTTACCTCGATGGTGTCTCTATTTTGAAGCACTCAACTAAAGAAGTCGCCAAGCAACTGGGGATTTTACCGCAAGGTCCAACGGCTCCGGAAGGACTTACTGTGCGTGAGTTGGTGGCTCAGGGGCGCTATCCACACCAAAGCTGGCTGCAACAGTGGTCTCCTGAAGATGAGCAGCTGACAGAAAAAGCATTGCTGACCACTGGGATGCTGGAATTGGCAGAGCGATCGCTGGAGGCTTTGTCAGGAGGCCAACGACAGCGAGCTTGGATTGCAATGGCCTTGGCCCAAAACACAGAGATTTTGCTGCTGGACGAACCGACAACCTTCTTAGATTTGGCGCATCAAATTGAGGTTTTGGAACTACTCTACGACCTGAACCGATTGGAAGGTCGCACAGTTGTCATGGTGTTGCACGATTTGAACCAAGCTTGCCGCTACGCGGATCATCTAATTGCAGTCAAGCAAGGCAAAGTGTATGCCCAAGGTGATCCAGGCGAAGTCATGACCGCAGAAATGGTCAATCAAGTGTTTGGCTTAGCTTGCTGCATTGTCAAGGACCCTGTGGCAGGGACTCCGATGTGTGTGCCTCTCGGTCGTAAGCAGCAGCAGTATACGGAAGCGATTCTCTAAACGCAGGTTCGACCGTTCCTGATCTTACGTTAAGGGAGGCATGGGGCCTGCTGCTTCTATCAATTGCCATGCTTCATCCACAGCTTGTCCTGAAAAGCCTGCTTCAATCAACAATTGCCGTGCTTCATCCACTGTGACCGCTTGTAACTCAGGGAGCTTCGTCACATCATAGGTGTCGGGTTGCGATCGCGCCATTGTCTCAGCCCAAGTTTTTAACTCTGGTAAGGTGCCTGAGGCAGATGCAGCACTGTCTGCGGGTAGCTCAGCTGCTATCACCTCGGAACTCGCTTGTTTAACTGTTAGCAGTGCCAGGAGACAATACAAAACCTCTGTTTGCAAAGACGTTAAAGCCGCAGGGGGTACTGAGATCGCTGGGGCTGAGTCAGTCGGGACAGATGCGGTAGGAGCTGGTTGAGTTTCGCTCCCTTCAGGCTCTTGGGAA
>DATNPE010000181.1:0-4729 GCA_036703355.1 Allocoleopsis sp.
TAGATTATCAGCGTTATTTCTCACAAGCAGGGAAACCCTGGCGATTGGGTACGAGCTTGCATCAGGCGGAGTTGTGCGATCGCTTGCAATCTCAGTTTCCACCTTTATCAACGGTGGCGGAAGTCTTAGGGGCTGCAACCGTCGGGGAAGCTTACGCCATGCAGTCATTGATTGCCGATGAAGCTTGTCCAGCCACAACCGATCTAAAACTGATCAACAGTGGCACGATTGACCGTTATTGCGACCTGTGGGGGCAAAAGTGCCTGCGCTATTTGGGCCATACCTACCGCTATCCCACGATTCCGACGACTCAGCAAACCCATCTACCTCAGAAACGGCAACACCAAGCGTGTCAACCGAAGATTATTGTGGCGGGCATGAGCCAGGTTCTAGAGTGTGTAGTTGATGTGACGGGCGCTTTCCTCGCGGCAAAATCGACTGTGATTGTCCTGTCGTCTCTAAACCTGTATTACCTCTTGGCACTGCTAAATAGCAAATTGATCAGCTTTTACTACCGCCATTTGTTTGGTGGCGACTGCTTCAAAGGTGGCTACTTGCGAATTGGGCCGCAACAGTTGCGATCGCTCCCCATCTGTCCAACCGATCGTTCAAGCTCTAGTCAGTCCAGCGAACGCCTGGTGGAGTTAGTGCAGCGCTTGTTAGCTTTACAGCAACAATTACGTTTGGCTGCAACCTTGCCTCACCAACAGCAGCTCCAACAAGGGATTCACTCGATTGAGCAACAGATTGATCAATCCGTCTACAAGCTGTATGAGCTGACAGAAGAGGAACGCTGCTTGATGGAGAAGACAAAAGCACTGAGCTAAGGGTGCGATCGCGACGGGGATTTGTAAATCGAAAGGTAAAAATCGTGGGCAAAGGTTGGGCCGCTGCGTTGGTGATACTGAGTAGTTTGGGGTTGGCTGCTCCGGTTAGCGCTCTTCCCTCGGCTGGTGACTATCGTCAACTCGGTTTAGCCCATCGGCAACAGGAGCGTTACCTAGAAGCGATCGCAGCCTTTCAGCAAGCGGTGAAGTTAGAACCCAACAGTCTGCCTGGACGTATCACTTTAGGCTGGACCCAACACTTGGCAGGCCAAGAAACTGCCGCAATGGAATCGTTGTTTCAAGTGTTGTATCGCGATCCTCAGTCAGTTCCAGCGCTAAATGCTCTCGGCATCGTCTATCTGGTGCAGGGGGATCTAAGTTCTGCTGTCATCACTCACACCTGGGCGGCTTGGCTAGAACCGAATAACGAGATTCCTTACTACAACCTCAGCTTGGCAGCCCACCGTTTGCGGGAATATGGCTGGGCCAGCTTAGCCGCACGTCGAGCTGCTGATTTGGAGCCAACTAATCCGCATCCTTGGGTGGCGCTGGCAATCATCAATTGGGATGGGGGCGATCGCGCGGCAGCGATTCAAGCCTATGAACAAGCCTTTGCCCTGGATAGCAACTACAGCGATCGCGCCTTTCTGAGCTACCTCAAAGAAGCGGGATTTAGTGTGGCTCAAATTCAAGTCATGGAGCAAGTTTTGGCAGCGACTGTCTCGCGTTAAATTTCTTCATTAAAATTTTGAAAGTAGAGACTTTTCCTGCCGACATCATGCCCTTGCAACCCAGCGATCGCACCAAGCTTGACCCCACTGAGGACACAGTCTTTTATGGCCTGCCCCGCTTTGTTACTCACGTAGACGAAGGATTTATTCAGCAACTCACCGATTTGTATCGGGAGCGGTTACAGCCTCAGACTCGCATTTTGGACTTGATGAGCAGTTGGGTCTCCCATCTACCTGATGAGATGGAATTTGCCCATGTCGAAGGGCATGGACTCAACGCCGAAGAGTTAGCCCGTAATCCCCGCCTGAACCACTACTTCACCCAGGATCTCAACCGCGATCCAAAACTACCGCTACCCGATCAATCGTTTGATGCGGTGCTCAATACGGTCTCTGTGCAGTATTTGCAGTATCCGGAAGCCATCTTCAGCGAGATTCATCGTGTTCTCAAGCCCAGAGGCATCGCGATCGTCAGTTTCTCGAACCGCATGTTCTACCAAAAGGCAATTCAGGCTTGGCGAGATAACTCCGAGGAATACCGAGTAGAACTGGTCAAACGTTACTTTGCCGCAGTACCCGGATTTTCTCAGCCGGAGGCGATCGCACGTCGAGCCCAGGTCCCCAGCTTCTTGCAAATGCTTGGCGTTGCAGGGGGCGATCCTTTTTATGCCGTAATTGCTCAACGGGTTTAGAGTGAAATTGAGACCTAACCCCCAGCCCCTTCCCTAGCAGGGAAGAGGAGCCAGACTCAAAGCCCCTCGCCGCTTGGGAGAAGAGTTTGGGGGATACTCTCGTTAACCCTCCTCCCGGAGAGCTTCTAGGACGTTGCGATCTTCCAGGGTGGAAGTATCTCCCGACACGGCGTTGCCACTGGCGAGATCCCGCAGCAACCGCCGCATAATCTTGCCCGATCGCGTTTTAGGTAAGGCATCGGCAAATCGGATATCTCCGGGACGGGCGATCGCGCCGATTTCTTGAGCCACGTGCTTTTTCAGGTCTTCCTTCAAGGTATCGCTGGCGGTTTGGCCCCCCTCTAGAGTCACAAAGGCCACAATGTCTTGCCCTTTGACTTCATCGGGTTTGCCGACCACCGCAGCTTCAGCTACGGCAGGGTGTGACACCAAAGCTGACTCAATCTCCATCGTGCCTAAGCGGTGCCCCGCTACGTTGATCACGTCATCGACACGGCCCATCACCCAGTAGTAGCCATCTTCATCGCGTCGGGCACCGTCGCCCGCAAAGTAGATGTATTTGCCATCTTTGGGTGGGATGTGCTCCCAGTAAGTTTTGCGGAAGCGCTCGGGATCGCCATACACCGTTCGCATCATGCCAGGCCAAGGATGCCGCACTGCCAGGTAGCCGCCTTGGTTGGTGCCAACGGATTCGCCTTCCAGGTTCACCACATCGGCCAAGATGCCAGGGAAGGGAAGAGTCGCTGAGCCTGGTTTGGTGGCGATCGCACCGAGCAGAGGCGTGATCATAATGCCGCCCGTTTCGGTTTGCCACCAAGTATCGACAATGGGGCAGCGCTCACCGCCAATCACGCGGTGGTACCACATCCAAGCTTCGGGGTTAATCGGTTCTCCCACGGTGCCCAACAAACGCAAAGAAGAGAGATCCCGCGCCTTCGGTATGTCTTCGCCCATTTTGATAAAGGCGCGAATTGCTGTGGGTGCGGTATAAAAGACATTCACGCCATGCTTTTGAATCACATCCCAGAAGCAACCAGGATTCGAGGCGCGGGGTGCTCCTTCATACATTAGTGTGGTTGCGCCGTTGGAAAGCGGGCCATAGACAATGTAGCTGTGCCCCGTAATCCAACCCACGTCTGCGGTACACCAATACACATCCGTATCTTGCAGATCAAAGATCCACTTGGTGGTCATGTGGGTGTAGAGGTTGTAGCCGCCAGTGGTGTGCACCACGCCCTTCGGCTTGCCCGTGCTGCCTGAGGTGTAGAGGATAAACAGCAAATCTTCGCTATCCATCGGCTCCGCAGGGCAATCCGCCGACATCTGCGGCTGCAACTCATGCCACCAATGATCCCGACCGCCGAGTTGCATGGGGATGTCTTGTCCAGTCCGCCGTACCACCAGCACATTCTCGACACTGGGAGCCGCACCATCGGCTAGAGCTTTATCCACTTGAGTTTTCAGCGGCACGATCGCGTCTTTGCGCCAGCCACCATCGGCTGTGACCACGACCTTAACTTGACCATCCACTAAGCGATCGCGCAATGCCTCGGCGCTAAAGCCACCAAACACGACTGTATGAGCTGCTCCAATCCGGGCACAAGCCAACATCGCGATCGCCGCTTCCGGGATCATCGGCATGTAGATGCCCACGCGATCGCCCTTCTTGACGCCTAAATGTTTGAGGGCATTGGCGAACTGGCACACCTCGCGATGCAGTTGGGCATAGGTAAGCGTCCGCGAATCTCCTGGTTCTCCTTCCCAAATCAAAGCGGCTTTGTTGCGTCGCCAAGTGGTCAAATGGCGATCGAGGCAGTTGTAAGAGATGTTGATCTTGCCACCGACAAACCACTTGGCGAAGGGTGGCTGCCAATCCAGCACTTGATCCCACTTCTGAAACCAGTGCAACTCTTGTTCGGCGAGCTCAGCCCAAAACTTTTCTGGATCAGCCTGGGCGCGATCGTAGAGTTGCTGGTAGTCTTCCAGACTCTTGATCTGAGCTTTTTGAGAGAACTCAGCCGCAGGCTGAAATAAGCGCTTTTCTTGAAGAATGGATTCAATCGTGGATTCTGACATAGCTCTTTCTATCACCAGGACGGCTCCTCCAAAAACGATACTTCGTTCTTGGGGCAGTTGGGCAGAACTATATCTTGATTTTGGTTAAGCTCAAAGCAGTGAGGATTAGATTCAAGTATCCCGAATAGTTGGAGCCGTTGCTAAGCGAGTCGCACTTTGCTGCATCCGTTTAATTTCTTCCGCAGACCACTCATGGGTTGCTTGGCAATGATGGGCGATCAGTAAGCCCCATAAGCCTTTACTGGTGAGGACAGGCACAACGAGATTAGCCCGCACTTGGAGACTCCGTAGAAAATCCCGGTGGCACTCTTGAATGGGTTCTGTCTCGATGTCGGCGATCGCTCGAACTCGGCCATCCAAATACAAGCCTGCATACTCGTCGTTAAAGCAATCATCAGCTCCG
>DATNPE010000182.1:0-5736 GCA_036703355.1 Allocoleopsis sp.
CGAAATTTACAACTTGGCTTCTCAGAGTTATATTCCTACTTCTTGGACTCAACCCTCCTTAACCGCTGAATATACGGCTTTGGGCGTTTCTAGGCTGTTGGAATCGATTCGGCGTTGCAAACCAGACGCAAGGTTCTACCAAGCTTCTAGTAGTGAGGTGTTTGGGCAACCGGATGAATCACCGCAGACAGAGCGTACTGCGTTTCGGCCCCGGAACCCTTATGGGGTGGCTAAAGCTTATGCACACTGGATGAGTGTGAATTACCGCCAGCAGTACAATCTCTATGCCTGCTGTGGCATTACCTACACCCACGAATCACCCCGGCGCGGTGCAGAATTTGTGTTTCGTAAAATCACGCGAGCTGCGGCCATGATCAAACTGGGCTTGCTGAATGAACTTAAGCTAGGAAATTTGGATGCGCGTCGGGATTGGTGCTATGCCAAAGATGCTGTTTACGCGATGTGGTTGATGCTGCAACAGCAGGAAGCGGATGACTACATTATTGCCAGCGGTGAAACGCACTCGGTACGCGAACTCGTTGAGTTTGCGTTTAGCTGTGTAAATCTCAATTGGCAAGATTACGTTTCCGTTGATCCAACCTTTTACCGACCCGATGAACCTGTGCAGCTGATGGGCTGTATTGACAAGATTCAAAATAAACTCGGCTGGAAACCGCAGCACTCCTTTCGAGAGCTGGTGGAGCTGATGGTAGAGCATGACTTGAAAGCGCTAAAGGATGAGCCTTAATCTCCAATGCACGGGTTCATCCGAGTTGAGCGATCGCCCTTCTAGCCATTTTCGAAAATTTTTGAATCATCACAGATTCAGGCTTAAAACCAAGCACACCATAACTTTTAGGGCGCTTTCCTCAGTGGGAGAGCGCCCTTTTAAGTCTGATGCAGTCATTTAAGAGTAACGGCCTGTTGAAGAGTGTCTGCATCACGCCTCAACCAGGTTTTTCAACATATACAAGGTTAATCAACATCAAGCCTAAATGAACAGGAAACTAAGCCGTCTGGCCTGATCTAGCTGAGGGAAGCGTGGCTGCGATCGTAAGAGGCGCGGAAGGAAGGATGGGGTTGGCCTTGAATATGGTTCCAGTATTCTGCTGCTTCAGGAGGCATACCCACTTCAGCGGCAGCGCGGCCCAGCATCGATTGTTGCCGATTTTTGATCATGTGGTGGTGGCGCATCATCAAAGCCCGAGCTTGATCTTGAGCAGACATAGAAATTTCTCCTATTGGTTTAATCGATCTGAGCATTTATTTGTCACATAATTAATATACCAAAAATTTCTGTATCTAATGTTACAAAATGCTTTTTGGGCTAAATTTTTAATATTTTTTTACAAATAAAGTGAAAGCAAAAGCTGCTGAAAACGAGTCAGCGATCGCTCTTGAGCCTTCTGGGGTTGAATTTGGCTTGTTTCGGCTCCCATTCAGCGGTAAGCTCAAACCACTTGAGCTTGTGGGGGAAAAGCGGTGGCAGTTGAGGAGCGCTGGGTTGAAGTCGGGTCGTTGAAGTGGTTTTGCCGAGAAGCGAACCCGATGAATGCCACGGAGAAGCCACCTGTTTTACTGCTGCACAGTTTTCCGTCGCAAAGCTACAGTTGGCGGCAAGTATTGCCTGCGTTGGCAGAGCAAGGGTTTCGGGCGATCGCACCGGATTGGCCTGGGTTTGGCTTTTCGGACAAGCCCGATAAACGAGACTTTGCCTACACACCGGATGCATTTGCCAAAGCGCTAGCAGACTTGCTGCAAACACTGGAAATTGAACGCTTTTCTTTAGTAGTGCAAGGCTTTTTAGGAACTGTAGGTCTCCGCTACGCACTCCAGCATCCTGACCAGATTGAACGTTTAGCCATCTTTAATACACCGCTTGCGACCACGGCTAAGCTGCCTTGGAAAATTCAGCAGATGGGGTTGCCTCTGGTTGGGGACATGATGACGCAAGATCCTTTATTGGTCGATCGATTGCTGGAAGGTGGTGGGCCTTACCAAGTCGATGACAAAGACTTGGATGTGTATCGACGGCCTTTCCTTAAAAGCTCGGATGCAGGGCGATCGCTCCTCGCCACCTTACGCAACTTACAAGTGCAAACCGCTACGGCAGAAATTGAGTCAGGGTTTACTAACTGGGAGCGGCCCATTCTGGTAGCTTGGGGAGTTTCTGATCCTTGGTTGCCAGTCAGTATGGCTGAGAACTTTACGAAGGCTGTTCCCGATGCAGAGTTGGTAAAACTAGAAGAAGTGGGGCACTATCCCCAGGAAGATTGGTACGAAAAGGTGAACGAAGTTCTTTTACCCTTTCTGCGGCGGCAAAGCCTTTAGTTGCGGGCGATCGCTCAGCCAAAATCTTGCAGTCTTTATTTAGACAGAAGACTTTAGACACCATCTTGAGATATATTTCTTTACGAAAATTATAAATTTTGCTCCCTGAGTGCCTCTCTAGAAACTAATCGCGGTTTTGAGATAGGTTCTAATCAACAAGGCAATAATCTTTCAAGTGGTAAACAAGTAGAGTTATGAGACACTATCGGTCAATTTTGGCTCTGGCACTGGCCTTTGTTACAGCGTTTCTCGTCAGTTGCAGCAGCCCCAACAGCAATAAAACCCAGACTTACAGCTCCACTCAAATCGAGCAGATTCAGGCCTATGCCTCTGGTATCACCAAGATTCGGAGTCGGATGCCAGAACTGGCGACGCTGATCGAAAATCGTGAATGGATTAATGTCCGCAACTTTATTCATGGCCCCCTCGGTGAGCTACGGGTAAGAATGGGGAATTTAGCTCGAAACCTCCTTCCCAATGCCCAAGCCCAAGCTCGGCAATCTGCTCAAGACATTTTTACTCACCTGGAGGAGATTGACGAGGCGGCACAAAATAATGACTACCGCCAAGCGATTCGCAACTACGCCGAAGCGATCAAGGACTTTGACGCTTTCTTTCAACTCTTACCGAATGGTTAACCTCTCCCCAAACCCCTCTCCTCCAGGAGAGGGGCTGAAGCTATGAGTCGTGTTGCTGTGGTGGGCTGCGGGGTGGTTGGAGCCGCGATCGCCTACGAACTCAGCCAAATACCAGGATTGACGGTCACGGTGTTTGATCGCCAACTTCCTGCTCAAGCCGCAACTGGCGCTGCCTTGGGTGTGCTAATGGGCATCATTAGCCACAAAGTGAAGGGCAAAGCTTGGCAGTTGCGGCTTGCCAGTATGCAGCGGTACGAAACGCTAATTCCAGAGCTAGAGGCGATCGTAGGCCATCCCATTCCCTGGAATCGCAACGGTATTTTGAAGCTGTGTTTTGCTGACGACGACCTTGCCAAGTGGCAAACTCTAGCTGAAACTCGCAAAACTCAAGGCTGGCCGTTAGAAATTCTGGATGCGGCTCAGCTTCAGGATCAATACCCTGATCTCAACCTGGGTTCGATCAGTGCGGCCATCTACTCGCCTCGCGATCGCCAAGTTGATCCGGTGGCTCTCACCCGTGGCTTAGTGACTGCTGCTCAACACAATGGTGTGACGTTTCACTTTGACGCTGCTGTAGAGACCGTCACTTGTCGCCCTGACTCCAACCATTCTCAGATTTGCTCTCAGTTACAAACAACTGCCGGAAGCTTTGAAGTTGATTGGCTGGTGGTGGCAGCAGGCTTAGGCTCCACACCCTTAACAGCGGCTCTCCAAGCATCCATCGAAATTTGCCCTGTTTTAGGTCAAGCGCTACATCTGCAACTCGACCAACCCCTCGGTATTCTTGAGAAACAGCCCGTCATTACAGGCAACGATGTGCATATTGTGCCTTTAGACTCGAATCAATGTTGGGTAGGGGCCACGGTCGAATTTGCTGCTGGTGAGGAAGTCGTGGCGGATGCAGTGCAACTGCAAACAGTTTTGGAGCAAGCGATCGCCTTTTGTCCTGCCTTAGCTAAAGCCACGGTGCTCAAAACCTGGTCTGGTTTACGCCCTCGCCCAGAAGGTCGCCCTGCCCCAATCATTGGGCCGCTGCCAGGTTACAGTAATGTTCTCCTCGCCACAGGTCACTACCGCAATGGTGTTTTGTTGGCTCCTGCGACGGCTCAGATGATCCGCCAACTGATTAGCACTGAGTAAAGGAGTATGGGGTGAGCGAGACACCAGACTTTATTCTCTATGCTCAGCACGGTTGGGCCGATAGCAGCCGAGAAATTACGGCCTTAGCCCAAAGCCTCGCTTCGCCCCAAACCAAAGTGGTGACCCCAAATCTCGGTTTTGTGAAAACTTGGCTGCGAATCGAGCCCTTGATTGAGCATGTGGAGCAAGTCGCGATCGATCTGCTAGCCACCTACCCCGAAACTCCGAGCCGCATTATTGGGCACTCGATGGGCGGTTTGATTTGGCTAGAAGTGCTGAATCGTCATCCGGAATGGTGGTCGCAGGTCGATTCTTTGGTGCTAGTTGCGTCTCCCGTGGGTGGCTCAGACTTAGGTCGCATTTTCGATCCCTTAGAGTTTGGGTTAGGTATTGCTCGTGACTTGGGCAGAAACCGTAGACCCATTGCTGAAACGATCGCGGCTGTGATTCCGACTTTGACGATCGCCGGAGACTATGATGGCGGCAGCGATGGCACGATTCCCGTTGAGTCGAGCAAATTCCGTCATGCCAAATTTGTTTGTATCTATGGCCTACCCCATGCCACGCTAAAAAATCATCCTGCTGTTGCTGCTGCAATTCGTGACTTTTGGGGCGAGGCAACCGAGGAATCCGATTTGAGTGGGCACTTGATTCAGCGTTTGCGCTTGGTGGCAGGTATGACCGATGCTCACCGTCGCGATTTTGAGCGATCGCAAACCCTTTTCACCTTCGAGGATGGCACCACGATCCGCACCTGGAAAAATCCTTTTGGTGTGGATCATGTGTTTGTTGCTAGTCCGAGAGGGCAATGCCTTTATGGTGGATTTGTTGGTTGGCTCCATGCCGATGATCTGCGCCAAGCTCTAGAAGAAATCCAGCGAGAATATCACCCAAAACCTTAGGGCGATCGCTAATTTTTGAGAACGATCCTTGCGTTGCGATCGCTCTACTTCTGTACGTACACTGTACTTACTGATAGTCAACCGAGTATTGCAGTGAACCCAGTTGTCAAAACTCGCATCATCAAAATCGGCAATTCTCAAGGGATTCGGATTCCCAAGTTACTACTAGAGCAGTTGCATCTCAGTGATGGAGTGGAACTAGAGGTGCAGCAAAACCAACTCATCATTCGTCCTGCCCGATCTGTACGTCAGGGTTGGGATGAGGCATTTCAGAAGATGGCTGAGCACGGAGATGATCAACTACTGGATCAGGAAGTGACGGGCCTCACAAGTTGGGATGCGGATGAGTGGGAATGGTAGTTAAGCACTTTGATGTGTATCTCGTGAACCTCGATCCCACAATCGGTAGTGAAATACAAAAAACTCGTCCCTGTTTAGTCGTGTCTCCAGACGAGATGAACCGGAATATTAGTACTGTGATTATTGCTCCCATGACGACAAAAGGACGAGAGTACCCAATGCGGGTAGCCTGTCGTTTTCAGGGGAAAGATGGTCAAATTGTTTTGGATCAACTTCGTACGGTTGATAAACTAAGGCTTGTAAAGCGGCTTGGTCGCATCAGTGCCACTGCACAAAAATTAGTTTTGACTGTTTTGACAGAGATGTTTTCTGAATAGCTATTATCAAAAAACTTTCAGCTCATTAAGCAAGATTAGAGAAGGTGG
>DATNPE010000183.1:0-4176 GCA_036703355.1 Allocoleopsis sp.
GCGATGGCTTGTGCCTACTGCTATGTCGCCCGTCGCAAAGGTTTCGCTAATCCCATCACCACCTTTGTCAACATCGAACAAATTCTCCGCTATCTGGAGCGCCACGCTGGGAGACAGGGGAACAAGCCTGCGCCGAGCCAAGCTGACCCCAACCTGTGGGTGTATGAGATTGGCACGAATAGCGATTGCTCAGTGGACGCACAGATATGCGACAACGTGAAGGATTTAGTGGCTTTGTTTCGCCGCTTACCCAACGCCAAGGCCACCTTTGCCACCAAAAACGTCAACCGAGATTTGTTGACCTACGACCCGCAACAGAAAACCCGGATTCGTTTCAGCTTGATGCCTGAGTCTAAGTCGCGCCTGGTAGATGTGCGAACTTCGAGTATCAGCGATCGCATTGCCGCAGTAAATGACTTTTTAGCGGCAGGCTATGAAGTCAACCTCAATTTTGCCCCCGTGATTTACTACGAAGGGTGGCTGCAAGACTACCAGGAGCTATTTCAGCAAATTGATGACACGCTTTCACCGCAAGCCAAAGCGCAGTTGCAAGCAGAAGTGATCTTCCTGACCCACAACGAGCAGTTGCACGAAGTTAATTTAGGCTGGCATCCCCAAGCGGAAGAACTACTGTGGCGACCTGATATTCAAGAAGCGAAGTGCTCTAGTACGGGTGGTCACAATCTCCGCTATAAGCGCGGCTTCAAAGGGCAGTTGGTGAATAGTTTCCGCCAACTTCTGGCTGAGCATTTGCCTTATTGCCAAGTTCGCTATGCGTTCTAACCTGAGTTTTCGGTGAGTCTGGCCTCTGGCAACACCAGCATGGCATCGCCAAAGGAATAGAAGCGATATTGTTCTGCGATCGCCTCTTGGTACAACGCCATCAATCGGGGGCGGCCCACCAGCGCACTCACCAACATCAGCAAACTAGAGCAAGGCAAATGGAAGTTGGTGATTAATCCCTCAACTACGCGCCATTGGTAGCCAGGATAGATATATAGATTCACCTTGCCTTGGTAGGGTTGCAATTCTCCAAACGGGCTGCCATTCTGTTCGGCTTGTTGCGCAACTCCCTCCAGGGTGCGGACGACGGTTGTGCCCACGGCAATCACTCGCCCTCCCTGCGCTTTGGTCTGCTGAATTTTAGCAACTGTCTCGGCAGGCACTTCCACCCACTCGCTGTGCATGGTGTGTTGGGTAATATCCGCCGCTTCCACAGGCCGAAAGGTACCCACTCCCACGTGCAAGGTGACAAAGGCTTGCTCAATTCCTTGGGCTTGCAGTCGGGCCAGTAGCTCAGGCGTAAAATGCAAGCCTGCGGTAGGTGCGGCTACAGCTCCCGGTTGAGCAGCGTACACGGTTTGGTAGCGTTCTGGCTCGGCCTCAGATTGGGTAATGTAGGGGGGCAGCGGCACTTGACCGAGTTCGTGGAGCCGCGTCTGCAAATCTGCACCATCGGGCACCTGGAACTGCAACACTCGTCCACCCGTGGCAGCATCGGTAGCTAAGACCGTGGCTTTGAGGCTAGGGGGTTGGGTTGGGTCTGAGCCAAACTCAATTTCGGCTCCAGGTTTCAACCGTCGCCCTGGTTTGACGAGAGCTAGCCAGCAGTTGGGTTGGCGTTGCGGTTCCAGCAGTAACACTTCGATCGCGGCTCCTCCGGGTTTGCGGCCATACAAGCGGGCAGGAATCACGCGAGTATTATTCAATACCAGCAGATCTCCGGGTTGGAGCAACGCTGGTAAGTCCCGAAAAATCCGGTGGCTGTGCTCAGTGGGAGAGTTGAGGACGAGTAATCGGGCACTGTCTCTCGGCTCTACGGGATTTTGGGCAATTCTTTCTTCTGGTAACTCGTAGTCGTAAGCGCTCAGTAGTTGATCGGTGGGAGTGTCAGTCGCGATCGCTGCCGTAACCGACTGTTCTGGAGAACTGGAATCTTGAGAATGGGTCGTAAAGTTCATACCAGAGTGGAGTTGTAACAAGCGATTAGATGCAGAACTCATCATGACATTGGGTGGAACCCCCCATGAGAGGTCGGGGGCTTTTCCCCTATTGGCTTCAGCAAATCCCCGTAAGAATAGAAATGTAGCATTTGCTGGGTCCGAAGAAACATGGAATATCTCTATTACCTTGGCAATGCCAGCCTCACCCTCAGAGTCGTCGAACATCTACATGGCACCAATCTATTGCCCGTGCGGTTCATGACTGTGATTCATCAAATTGATGGCTGGGTCGTTAAGGTCAAGATGAATCGCTACTTAAGCCCGCAGGAAGATGGAGATTTCCGAGCTTTCTTGAATGAGCTAGGCATTCCCTACGAGCCAGAAATTCGCATTCAGATGGCTTTGTGGAGCTTGGAAACAGGCCAGTCTCCCATTGATGTGATGCGGCGCTATCAAGTGGCTGTCGTCTCTCACGGTAGCCCCGATCGCGGTGAAATCGAGGAATTCCGCAAGCAGTTTGTTTTGGGATTGGGTTATTGCCCTGAGACGCTGGCTTAGGCTGAAATCGCTACTAACTTCTGCTGGCTGGATAATCATCTCTCAGCCATTGTTGGAGCAGTTTGAAAACAACCCCTTAAGTGAAAACTGCTTGGATATAGTCTTTTAAGCTGAGCTTGTACCCACCGATCGCAATAGTTTGCCCCTGGGCGATCGCGGCTTGACTTTGTTTCATTACATGATTCATCGCTAATCTTGCAGCTTGGATTTGCTCAACACCAAAATCTTCGGACGGCGATCGCGCTTTTGATGCAGGTTGAAACGCCACTAAAGCCACATCAAAGCGGCAAGGTGATTCGGCAAATTCGGGATAACTGGACAAAAATAATTCTGCGGTCTGCCAGAGTTTGGCTTGCTTTTGCGGGGTGATGGCCAATAAACCATCGGCATCCCAATTATGACCGCTGCGAGTTTTGACCTCGACAAAGACCAACGTGGCTGAAGGCGATCGCTGACCCAATTGCTGGCTCGGTGTTGCAGGTTGCTGGGCAATCAGGTCAATTTCGCCCCAACGGCAATGCCACCGCTGATGTAACACGGCCCAACCTTGAGTTTGTAACCACTCCGCCACAAACGCTTCCCCGAGCAGCCCGATTTGGCTCTGAGACCGAGACGAACCGGGCGATCGCGTGGGCTTAAGTGGGTCAAAATTCATGCAATTGACTCCAATGGGTTGATCACTAGAGGAAGGCAGACTTTAACCTTCGTTACGAGTCTAGTGCTTTTTCACCAAGGAGACTCACAGCTTCGGGTAGGATCAAGGATGGAATAGCTCAGGTCAGTCTAGGTTTTAGAACCCGTCTGACAACTTACGAGTGACTTCCCAAATTACTGATTCGTCATAGTTACTCGGTAAAGTACGCGAGATGGACAGAAGCTACGGTTTTCCCTTGATTCAGCACCCAGTAAAGACAGCTTGGTTACAACGCTTAGCCGCTGCTTGTGTCAGTTTGTGCTGCACGATTCTGGCTGGACTGATGATTTGGGGAGCGATCGCGACTCCTGCTTGGGCTGAGGACTATAACAAGGCTTTTCTGGTGGGGGCTGATTTTTCCGGTCGTGTTTTGGTAGACTCCAGCTTCACGAAGGCCAATTTGCGCGGCATCAATCTCAGCCACACCGATTTGCGCGGCGTGAGTTTTTTTGGGGCCAATTTAGAAGATGCGAATTTAGAAGGAGCCAACCTCAGCAACGCCACGCTGGATACGGCTCGCCTATCTGATGCCAATCTAACCAATGCCATTCTAGAAGGGGCTTTTGCCTTCAACGCCAAGTTTGAAGGAGCTGTGATTGATGGCGCAGACTTTACCGATGTCGAGTTCCGTCAAGATGCCCAAGCGCTCCTCTGCAAGGTAGCTAAAGGCACCAACCCAGTCACAGGGCGCAACACTCGCGACACCCTCTACTGCGATTAACCCAACTGCGGCACTTCGAGCAGATCGGCTGGGGTGACGCAGCGCTGGCGATCGAGTTCTTGCAGATAGCGTCGTTCGTCGTAGAACAGCTTTTGAAACCGCAAGGCTTCGGCATCAAAGGCAGAGTCTAAGCTTTGCTCTAGAGAATCTAAAACTTGCTCTTGGCTGGGGTCATTCAGAATTGCTTGGGTGGCCTCTTCCCACATTTTCAACAAGTGGCGGCAGCGTTTTTCACACATGATCCGCTCTAGGCTCGCGGT
>DATNPE010000184.1:0-3081 GCA_036703355.1 Allocoleopsis sp.
CGCTGCGGGAGTCGATGTCGTGAGCTTGCTTCCAGTCGTCCAGGGCGGTGAGGATTTCCTGGGGGATGTAAGCGGTGATTTTGGGATGCTCTGTAGCCAATGAAGGAGTACTGCACTCGGTACGTTACCAGCCAGTTTACCCCCTTTTTTATCCCTTATTTTCTGCCGGATAATTACGCCTATGTGTCAAAGGCTCTCCAAGACAAACCCAAGCTTGATATGCTGCTGCTAAACATTCCGGTTTTAGAACGAAATACGGAATGTTGAATAATACTGCCTCTTGTGCGATCGCTTCCAGCGGGCGCTCCGCGCCATCGCCTGCCTTGTCCTTGTAGGTCGAGTTGTGTCATCCCTGCTTCAAATATTTCTCGAACCATCTCAAGGCAGTTGTACTGGCAATCTCAAAGCCCTCTCCTTGGAAGCCATCAAAGTGACCCCCCTTCAAAATTGTGAGAGACTTCGGCTCCATCGCATTTGCATAGAATTCGGCAATTAGGTCAGGGGCTGCCAGAAAGTCCTTCTCGCCCACAATCAGGCATAGTGGGGTGGGAAAGATTGCCTCGGGGTGGGGCACGGGTTCGTAATAAAGACAGTGTTCAATCGATTCAAAGGTGAGCCGATTCTCCCATCTGCCTTCGCTCGCATTCTTTGCCAATTCAGCCCAAGTGAAGGCGTCGGGTGTTGCCAGGATGCAGGGTTGACCAGGTGGAGCCACCAACGGGAAGTAGCTCACCTCTCCGGTTTGATACCGTTTGATTCGATCTTGTGAAAGTATCTTCGTGAGTTCATGGAGGGAAAGGGGGGAGTTCAGACGGCGGGAGTTGAGAAAGCCACTCGCCACAGGCATCTGGGCCACTATAGCTTTCACTCGCGGATCGAATGCCGCTAAGTGCAATACATGACCGCCACTGTAGGAGAAGCCCCACAGACCAATGCGAGAGGGGTCAACTTCACTTTGGAGTTGAGTCCAGGTGATGGCATTGCGGTAGTCTTCCTGCTGCTCGGTCGGAAGCACTTGGCACCGAGGCTCTCCCTCACTAGCACCCAGGTAGCGATAATCGAACAGCGAGACAACGAACCCAGCTTGAGCGAATTTCTCGGCAAACTGCGGTAAACCCATCTCTTTGGTTAAGCCAATTCCATGAGCCATGACAATGGCCGGACAGCGCTCGCCTTCTACGACTTGATCTGGTGTGTAAAACGTGACGGAACACTTTTTGCCTTTACTTTCAAAACTGGTTTTTCTTTGCATAGCTGCTTACCCTCTCATTTTTACAGGACTTATGCATTGACAGGAAGACAATCATGTGTAGTAGTTATGTGCCATTCGTCCTCGGTAGGATGTAATGTCGCCACCGAAGACTTTTATGCATTCAAAAGCTATCTTTCCTTTACGCTCGTGCACCCACTATCTGTAATCAGTAGATTCAGCCAGAGCGCGCCATTGTGCCGTTTCTTGCTCGACGTAAGCGTTTTTCTGGGCAATGGCTTGAAGGGTGTCTGTACCGAGAGGCAACCGTAGAGGTGGAGTATCAGCATTAGCAAGCTGAAGCATCGCTTGGGCAAGCTTGGTGGGGTCTCCCGGTTGTTGATAGCTCAGGTCAGAGGCGATTTTACGAACTTTACCGACTGTCTGGGCGTAATCGGGAATTTCCATTGCCGTGCGCTGGAGTGAGCTGCCATCGAGAAAATTGGTTCGGAAGTATCCCGGCTCCACAACCGTTGCATGGATGCCCAGAGGAGCTAACTCATCATGCAGGGCTTCGGTAATGCCTTCAACGGCAAATTTGGTTGAGCAATAGATGCCCCACCCTGAAGAGGAGCGATAGCCCCCGATCGACGATAGGTTAATAATGTGTCCTCTTCGGCGCTGACGCATACTGGGCAATACAGCACGAGTCATATTCAACAGCCCGAAGACATTCGTGCGATAGACCCGCTCAACTTCTTGTGCACTGGTTTCTTCAACGCCGCCCAGTATACCGAATCCCGCATTGTTGACTAACACATCGATCTGCCCAAAGCGTTCCAGTCCTGCTGCAACTGCCGCTTGCACCTGAGCCTCGTCGGTAATATCCAGGCTGAGCGTCAATACATTTGGGTTCGACTCAAACTGTTGTAAATCGGTCTTTTTGCGGGCAGTCGCAATTAATTGGTCTCCTGCTGCCAAAACGGCTTTCGCGATTTCGGCTCCAATTCCACGGGAAGCACCTGTAATCAACCATGTTTTCTGAGTCATTTTTCTATCTCCTTTATTGCCTTATCCTTTCATTACCTTTCTGGCATGAGTTCATCATAGGGTTTGGAGTAAAGGTTCTGAATACATAAACTTTGCAGATCATTGCCTAATTTTCTCAAGCAGAAGGGTGGAACAGGCAGTTACGCTAAGGCTGAAACACCTGCTGGATAGGTGTTTCAAAAAGCAGTTTTCAGTCTCATTGAGACGTGCCAGTTAAACTCTAAATCATTTAGTACAGCGATCAGTAACGAAATAGCAGGGGTTTCAGGCACCTGGTTTTCAACAGGTTCAACGTAAGATCGGTACACTCTGCAAGTCGCAATGTTCTATCACTTCTCGCGCGGCTGCACGCGCCTCCAGAATTCATCGAAGGTTATCGAGTCAAAGAATGCGATGACTTTGACAATCTTTCCGTCCCGCATCTCCATGAACCAAGCATAGGTGTTGCGATAGGGCTTGCCGTCAATTGCCGTAGCCTCGCCATCAAACAACACGATGATTGTGTCACCTTCGCTGTATAGACTGCGGATAGTGGGTGATAGCGGTTTGGTCAACCGGGCGTTGAACGGTTTGATCACCGCATCCATAAATTCGTCGCGAGACGCATATTCTTTAGCGACTAGAGAATTTCCTGTAATTGTCCAAGTTGCATCAGCCGCAAGCAACTCGAACGGTCCTCCGGTTCCGGCGCGCCAGCGATCGAAACTTGCTTGAATCAGTTGCTTGTTCACTTCTGGCTTCGTTTCAGAGGCATTCATGGTTGGAGTTTCCATCAAACATGCGATGACGACGGCAACACAAAAGTATCCTGCGCGGGTAAACATATGCACTCCTTCTTGGGT
>DATNPE010000185.1:0-4307 GCA_036703355.1 Allocoleopsis sp.
AAGCATCAGAAGGATCGCTATAACAAGCCTTAGCTAGCGGTGACTTCAATCTCCACAACGGCAGAGACTTCAGGGTGAAGTTTAATTTCAACTCTGTAAGTACCTACCTTGTTAATGTCAGGGAGAGAAATTTCGCGGCGATCGACATCTTGACCTGTCGCTGCTTGGATTGCTTCTACGACTTCACGAGTGGTAACTGTACCGAAGATGGCATCGCCTTCGCCCACTTGCTTCTGGATGGTGAAGCGAGCTGCCTTCTCAATCGCTGCTTTTTGCACTTCGGCCTGCTGCTTTTGTTCTTGCAAGCGCTGGCGCTCTAGCTCTCTGCGGCGCTCGACTTGCTTAAGAATGCCAGGGGTGGTTTTAACTGCCAGACCTTGAGGAATCAAGTAATTACGGGCGTATCCAGGAGCGACTTCTACCAGGTCACCTGTTCTCCCTAACTTGCTAACATCCCGATTCAAAACTAACTGAACGCGTTTCGCCATGATCTTTCCTGTGATTAACTGTGCGTACCTTGGGAGGTTTTGTCGCTGTCATCAGAACACTTTATCGTATCGAAATGTGAGGAGCGATCGCAAGTTTAACGCCACCCAATTTCTGCCAACTTCTAGCATCTCCTAACATTGCGTTTTGCTCAATCGGTCTGCATGAAGTATCACTAGCGACTAGAAATGATCTTTGAGTTGGCGGAGGCGAGCCAAGGTTTGCACTGCGTCCACGGTCTGAACTGCTTGCTGAACCGTAGGTACATCCCAGCGTAAGAATGGATTCGTGCGTTTTTCTAACCCGATATTGGAAGGGATAGTCGCCTCTGAGCGCTGACGCATGGCTTGTACCTCTGCCAAGCGACTTTGCAAATCCAAGTTGCTGCTTTCGACACTGAGGGCAAATTGTAAGTTCTTCAGCGTATATTCGTGGGCACACCAAACTCTGGTGCTTTCTGGCAAAGCCCGCAATTGACTTAAGGATTGCACCATCTGCGCTGGAGTTCCTTCAAACAAGCGACCGCAGCCGCCTGCAAAGAGCGTATCCCCACAAAAGAGCTCGCCTGTCTCTTTTGAGTGGGTCGGTGGAAAGTAGTAGGCAATATGGGCGCGAGTATGGCCTGGGACAAATAAGACTTCGGCTTCTCGATCGCCCAACGCTACGCGATCGCCTGCTTGCAGAAATTTCTGTTGTCCCGGAATGCGTCCGCGATCGCCCTCTCCTCCATAGACAGTAAGCTGAGGGAATCTACGCAGTAGCTCTGTGTTTCCACCCACATGATCACCGTGGTGATGGGTATTAAAAATTGCTATCAGTTCTGCATTAAGCTGAGCTAAACACTGTAAAACTGGCCGTGCCTCCGCCGGATCGACCACTGCTGCGATCGCCTGCTCCGGTACATGCAAGACAAAAATGTAATTGTCGGAGAGAGCTGGAAGTCGGTAAATCTGCATCAATCTAAATTCCTACTTGATTTTGCTGCACTCACAAGACCCCAAGCCTAAATTAAGCCCAAAACTAAGCAAGAGGTTTGACCTCTCGTTGAAATTGCTGGTAGGCAAGCTTCAACCTGATGATGGCAAGCTATACAAATTCACCAAGTCTTTACTATGTTCTCATTTCAGCTTTGCCAAACTCCCCCAGTAGAGCAAAGACAATGATGACAAGAGGCATACCTCAGGGAATTTTAATAAGACGCAATTAGGGTGATTTGTTTCTATGGTGTGGACAGTAGCAGGTAAGTCAGTGTTGAGTATAAAAACAATCACCGAGGGAATTATTGAATCAGGCCAGCTTAGCCGCCAAGAACATTTACAACTTACCTCTGTTGTTCTTTCTGATGCCAAACTTTCTAATGAAGATCGGCGACAGATTAATTTAATTTTCGATTATCTACAAACGGGCCGCCTAAAATTAGCCGACTAGATTCTGATAGCATCGCTGTAGTCAATTTTCTTCTACGATTTTGAGCCCCCAAGTTACCAAAAGTCGCCACAAAGTTTCTGTCATTACACCCGATCTCTCAGGGGGTGGAGTGACACGAGCTTATTTGTTGAGTCAAGTGCTGCAAAAACTTGATTATGACGTAGAGGTGATTGGTTTTCAGTTTGGTCCAGCGATCTATCCCGATCCTCCAACTGGGCTGCCAGTTTACTCATTTCCCGGCTGCGATTATCCAGGATTGCTAGTGCCTGCCAAGCAACTGCTCGATCGCATCAGTGGAGATATTATCTATGCCGTTAAGCCAAGACCGACCAGCTTGGGCATGGCGCTGTTAAAGAAATTATTTTCTCAGCGACCCGTCATTTTAGATATTGATGACTGGGAATTGAGCTGGTATGGCGGTGAAAAGTGGGCTTATCGCCCTAGCGTCAAACAGCTAGCCAGAGACATTTTGAAAAAGCAAGGGGCATTGAGGCAACCAGAACATCCTCTGTACTTGAAGTGGAGTGAGGATCTGGTCAATCGAGCTGATGCTATTACTGTAGATACCGAGTTTCTACAAAATCGCTTTGGCGGCACCTATCTTCCCAATGGGAAAGACACGGCTTTATTTGATCCTGCGAAATTTGACCCTGACACTAGCCGCGATCGCTACGGTCTGTCAGGCTACCGAGTTTTGATGTTTCCCGGAACGCCACGTCCACACAAAGGGCTGGAAGATGTTCTGATCGCCCTGGAAAAACTAAACGAGCCAGATTTGCGGCTGGTGATGGTGGGGGGACGTAGGCCCGACGACTACGATCGCCAATTAGTGGAGCGTTGGGGGCAATGGATTATTCAACTACCCAGATATTCAGTAGAGCAAATGCCTGAAATTGTTTCGGCGGCTCATGTGGTGGTGGTGCCGCAACGAAATACCCCCACCGCAAAAGCCCAATTTCCGCTCAAGCTTACCGATGGTATGGCGATGGCAAAACCCATCTTGTCAACCAAAGTCGGCGATATTCCCACGATCCTGGAGGGGGCAGGATATTTGGTTGAGCCTAATTCTCCAGAGCAAATCACTGAGCAACTTCAAGCCATCTTTCAAGATTGGGAAACGGCTGCTCAAATCGGTTTGAAGGCACGGCAAAAGTGCATTGAACATTACAGCACTGATGCGATGGCTTTGACTCTAGAGAAGTTAATTGGGCAACTCAAGTAAAGTGAACTTCTTGAGCTTTGGAACTTAACCCCCAGCCCCTTCCCGTAAGAGAAGGGGAGCTAGAGTCAAAGCTTGGGGAAGATCTGGGAAGCAGTCAGCTCTAGTGAAAAATTGGCCAGAATTAGCTGATTTTGAGTAGCTCGACATCAAAGATCAAGGTGGCGTTAGGGGGGATCACACCACCCGCACCACGCGCCCCATAGCCCAGCTCAGCGGGAATGATGAGTTTGCGGCGACCGCCTACTTTCATGGTGCCAACGCCTTCATCCCAACCCTTGATCACTTGACCGACGCCAATTTTGAAACGGAAAGGCTGACCGCGATCGCGAGAGCTATCGAACTTTGTGCCATCTTCCAATGTGCCTGTGTAGTGTACAACCACAGTTTGTCCAGTCTGAGGCGTAGCGCCTGTGCCTTCCTCTAGCTCAACGTACTGCAAACCAGAAGGCGTTGTGACCGCGTTACTATCCATTCCCACCTCAGTATTGTTGGATTTCTCTGCTGACTCCGATTCGGGGTTTTGAGCAATCAAGGTTTGCTCTGCTGCCACAGTCATGGACTGGGCTGGTGTGTTTTGGAGTTCTCCAGCGATCGCCGTACTGCGACCACTAATTTGGGCTACGACCAGCAGGACGCAGCAAACTAGCATGACTCCCAAGCTAATAATAATTTCTCGCAAAATTCAATTCCTCCTAGCATCGAAAATACAACTAACTGCGTGGCAGGAGCACCTGCGCTTTCAAGTTAGCGTATGCTTTTCAGTTTAAGCTCTGAGTTGAATGCTGCGATCGCCTTCTTTAACGCCACAATTTATTCTCTAAGTCTCGCACTTGCCGCTCTAGGCGATCGAGGCGACCGCGTAGTTCATCCATCTCGGATTGTTTGGGGACACCGAGGTCTTGTAAAACGTTGCGAAGTTGACGTTGCATCTGAGCATCCAAGTTGCCTTGTTCTGACTTGAGATGATTCATTAAGTCATC
This sequence comes from Allocoleopsis sp., assembly GCA_036703355.1. Taxonomy (GTDB): domain Bacteria; phylum Cyanobacteriota; class Cyanobacteriia; order FACHB-46; family FACHB-46; genus Trichocoleus. The sequence goes on from DATNPE010000185.1 coordinate 4,117, forward strand.
GACAAACCTTTTGGCTTGGTCAGGATTGAGTTGTCCAGTTCTGACCCACTCGTCACTGACTTCCCTGAGCTTCTCAGCAACTAAAGAGGTGGTGCCAATCCCAATCATCAGGAGTTGCTTAATGAGGTTATTGTTATCCATGTAATTTCTCGAAGTTACACCTTTGAGACGGTAGCTAAACGTAGGCTTTT
>DATNPE010000186.1:0-7159 GCA_036703355.1 Allocoleopsis sp.
CCGTCTTGGCTTGGACTCGGCCTTGAGCAGGTGTCTCGCGAAAACGACTTTGCAAAGTGCCACTCACCCCCGCAACTGGCAGCGAGGCTCGGTAAATCGCTGCTTCTGGCAACTGGGCGATCGCTTGTAAGGTTTGCACTAGAGCCGCAGGGCTGACTAAGTTATGGCGAGACAATCCTGACCCATCCGCCAGCACATAACTATCTGGATCAACGCCGAGTTCAGTTAGCGTTTGCTGGATGACGGCCAAACCTTGCTCAGCGGTCGATAAATTAGCAGCTGGTTTTAGTGAGGCTCCAGCATTCGCCCCTAGCGAGCGTAGAATTGCCTCAGCGTAAAGGTTATTGCTCTCACGATTGGTTTCGATCAGCAGCGTCGATAGCGGGGGAGATTCGATCGCAGCGATTTCTGTGGTTGCAGTGCTTGCAGGTTGGTGAGTGACCGCAGCCTGCTTGACCCGAATTTGTTGAGTAGCTAAAGCCCGTTGGAATTGGCGCAGAAAGTTCTGGCTAGGGTCTGCGATCGCCACTGCTACAGGCTCCGGAGGGCCACCCACCCGCAGTTGTCCTTGCACTCGCAACAGGGGTTGGCTCAGGTCTCGCCCCACATCCACAAATTCCTCTCCGTTTTCTCCAACTGTCAGCGATTGGTTGTCAATCCGCCAGCGTCGCGCCTCCGCAGGATCATCCCACTGCACGCGCAACGGTTGACCGACTGCTTGCGGCCACAACTGCAACCCCACCGCATTCTGATTCAGAATCAAGCTGTTTACAGGCGCACCATATCCTGCCTGAACATCCCCCCATTCCCACTGCGGGTTAGGCACTGGCCCCCGAAAGTAAGACTCATCCCCTAGCAACTGGTCAATCGTCTGAACACCTTGACTGCGTAATTGTTGTGCCAGGACACTTAACTCTTGGTTCGTGAAGCTAGGGTCGCCACGGCCAATCAGCCGTATATTTACCGTGTTTGGATTCTGGTCTCGGTATACGGAAGTGCGAATACGAAACTCAGGCTTGAGTTTATGCAGAGCCGCAGCCGTGGTTAAGAGTTTGGCATTAGAAGCAGGCAAAAAATAGCGATCGCTGTCTTGAGCATAGAGAGTTTCACCCCTGGCATTCGCTGAAGCCAAAGTCTGAATCAGAATGCCCCAGCGGGCGCGAGCAAAAATGGAACGATTCGGAGCAGATGTTCGTCCTGGGGCTTGCAACTGCGGTGAAGGGGATGCCCCAGCAGTCTTCTGGAGGATTTGGGCGATCGCGGAGTCTAGTTGAGCAGGGCAAAGTGCCGCAGGCTTATCTGAAGCGGCTAATCCAACTTTTGGTATCACTCCCACCCCCGCAGTCCCTAGTGCGAAAAGACACAAATATGAGGCGATCGCGGGTCTGGGATGAGTGATAGGCATATTGCCAAGGGATGAGGGGAAGTAAGTGTTAAGTGGGGATGAAGAGAGTATAAAAGGATTGACAAGATTTTGGGGGACGAAAAGCGGAGATCACGGAATCATCAGCTTTCCCTTACAATAGCCTCATCTTGATCCGATCTCAGTACACGCAAACCTCATTGTAATACAGGGCTATCTCAGTAATGTTACTCATGAAAACCCGTAGCCGAGAAGCTGAAAAACCAGCTGTCCGCTCAGAGGCTCAACGGCAAGGCACTGCTGGAAGTTCGCTGTCTAAATTCGCGCTTCTCTTCTCCCTGCTAGCGTTAGGGTTGAGCGGTTTTTCCGCTTACCAAGTCTGGCAACTTCAGCAAGCCGCCAAGCCTGCTGCTACTCCCGAAGCCAAAGCCAATCCTGAACCAACCAGCAACGCCAAAGCCGCAGCAACCACAGACTCAGCCGCCCCCCTCGCTACCGAGCCAGGGAAATTGGTACAGCCAGGACTCGATAACAAAGCTGAAGTAACTCTACTCGCGGCAGAACGCATTCAAGATCCAGACACTGGCAATCCTGATGTAGTCAACGTCAAGTTGCGAATTCGTCGCCTCGCTGAAAACGTCAGCGCCTACGATTTCATTAACGTGGGAGGAGCAACTGCTCAAGAAACAGGGAGCGATGTCGCGCTTTACGAACCTGTGGATGCAGTGAAAAAGTCTACAGGTCCCATCTCACTAGAGGGAATTCGTAAAGGTGCCTCTGTGGATGCCTATGTTTGGCTGCGAGTTCCGGAAGGAGTAAAGACCCTCAATATCCGTGTGCCTGAAACTGAACTCTTTCAAGCCGTCGAAATCGCAAATTAACGCTTCTCCCGCTCTGAGTCCTAAGTCCCAAATTCAACCAGGTCAGTTTGTCCAACCTGCCTTAGGCACCAAAGCCAAGGTCGAGTTGTTGGCAGTTAAGCGCATTAAAGACCCCGAATCGTGATGTGGTGAATGTGCAGATGCGTGTTCGTCGAGCAACATCTGGCGATGTCAAAGGCAGCGATGTTATCTCCGTCAGTCGCACAAAGGCCCACAATCCAGACACCAGTGAGACTTATGAAGCGGTGAGCCTCGATCGCTCTACCGGAAGTATTTCGTGATTCCAATTGCGTCCCTCTGCGTCAGCCGATGCCTATGTTTGGCTCCGGATTCCAGAAGGCGTGAACGCGATCGATATTTTTATTCCAGAAACGGCAGCTTTTGCAGACGTGCCGATCGCCAATTGAAATTTGTAGACCGAAATGCCTAATGACTTTGCGGCTACAAAAACCAAAATTGCCTTTGCAATCTCATTCCTAAAAAGGTAATCAAACAAATAATCCGGTTAGCTAGTGTAGATCTAGAACAACCGGATTATTTGTTTAGGTTTAGTGAAATCGCTCAGCTCGTTAGCTTACAGCTTGGTGCCACACTCTGGACAGAAGTTGTTACTGGAAATGTTTTTGGCACCGCAGTTGTTGCAGTAAAGCAACTCAGCCGCTTTTTCGAGTTTGTCGCGCTCTGGCAAACCAATCATTTGAGCATTGCTCTTGCCAGGGGCGACCATTGGGTAGCAGTTTTCGTTCCGCTTCACCCGCACATCCATGAGTACAGGGCCGTTGTGGGCTAGCATCTCGGCGATCGCGTCCTGCAATTCCTCACGGGAGTAGACCACCATGCCTTTCACGCCAAAGGCATCGGCCAGCTTCACAAAATCAGGCATCCCCACTTCCATATTGGAGCAAGAGTAGCGCTCTCCGTAGAAGGCTTCCTGCCATTGCCGCACCATGCCTTGCCAGCCGTTATTCAGGATGACTGTTTTCACATTGATGCCGTATTGAGCCAGAGTAGCTAGCTCTTGCAGGTTCATCTGGAAGCTCGCGTCACCACTCACACAAATCACTTGCTCATCGGGTAGCGCCACTTTCGCGCCCATCGCCGCAGGCAGGCCGAAGCCCATTGTGCCTAAGCCAGCGCTGGAGATCCAACGGCGGGGACCGTTCTTGAGGAACTGGGCGGCCCACATCTGGTGTTGGCCCACATCCGTGGTGTAGTAAGCATTAGGAGCTTGACGACCCAACTCAACAATGACTTCCTGAGGAGCCAAGTTATCGGGATACTGGGGCACCACGAGGGGATAATCTTCCCGCCAACGGTTAATCCGCTCTAGCCAAGCTTGGGTTTGTGTGGAGTAACGGGCATCGCCATCTTCGTTGCTGCGTTGCAACAAATCCACCAACACTTGCCGCACATCACCCACGATAGGCACTTGGGGCGCGCGGTTTTTACCCACTTCCGCTGGGTCAATGTCGATGTGAATGACTTTAGCGCGAGAGGCAAATTCATCCAGCTTGCCCGTCACACGGTCATCGAATCTAGCGCCCACTGCAATCAGCAAATCGCACTCGGTCACGGCAAAGTTGGCATAGGCAGTCCCGTGCATCCCCAACATACCCAGGGCGAGCGGATGAGACTCTTCAAATGAGCCTTTGCCCATCAGCGTAGTCGTAACAGGGATTTGGAATCGCTCTGCCAACTCGCGAATTTCTGCATGGGCACCCGCCGCGATCGCCCCACCCCCAATGTAGAGCAGGGGTTGCCGTGCTTCACGAATTAACTTCAGGGCTTGCACAACTTGGCGAGGATTGCCTTTGACGGTGGGCCGATAGCCTGCTAGCCGAATGCTGCCCGGTTCCACAGGCACGTAATCAAATTCTTCTAGGGCCACATCCTTGGGTACATCAATCAAGACAGGGCCCGGACGACCAGAGCTAGCTACATAAAATGCTTCGGCGGTAATCCGAGCCATGTCTCGCGGATCGCGCACCACATAGGAGTGCTTCACAATCGGGAGCGTAATACCCCAAATATCGGTTTCTTGGAAAGCATCACTGCCGATCGCAGAACGAGGGACTTGTCCAGTCACCACCACCAAGGGAATCGAGTCCATGTGAGCTGTGGCGATGCCCGTGACCAAATTGGTCGCACCAGGGCCAGAGGTGGCGAAGCACACACCCACTTCGCCGGTGGCTCTAGCATAACCATCCGCCGCATGAGCGGCTCCCTGTTCGTGTCTGACCAGAATGTGCCGAATGCCGCCAGCTGCCTCAGCGCGGTACAGCTCATCGTAAATTGGCAGAATCGCGCCACCGGGATACCCAAAAATGTGTTTGACGCCGTGACGCTTCAAACTATCAATTAATGCGAAAGCACCAGACGCACGCTTTACCGCTACACTCTGCAACTGCACAGGAAGACCTCTCGGACCGCTATAGGTTAAGGTGGATAACTTTTGTATCTAATGATGCATTAAAGGCTAAGACTTCAGTTTAGAGCCGAATCCTGATCCCTGTCGAGAGATAAATCTCAAGAGTTTCTAAGAGGATTTCTAGATGGTCTCTAGATTGACTGAATCTACATCAAACCTACACCTGATAAAGGGTAGAGGGGTATCTAGTGTCAAGAACTGATGACACTTGCACCCCACTGGCCATTAGATCACATCTTGCAAAACTCGGCGGGTGTTTTGCCAAGCCCAAATTCCGACCATGCTAACTAAAATACTCATGCCCAACAGCACCACTCTTAAACCAAGAGCATCCGTCAGCGGACCTGCGATCGCCAATGGCAAACTGAGGGCAATGTTGACCACATTATTCTGAAAGCCAAACACCTTGCCGCGCATGGACTCTGGCGTTTGTTGATGAATTAGGGTTTGCATAGGAACACCAATCATCGAAGCGCCAATGCCCAAAAATGCACTTAACCCTAAGCCTACCCAAAGATGGGTGGTAAAGGTAAACATTGTCAGGGCAAAAGCCATGCACAAAAAGCCAATCAAGGGCAGCGGCTTGTGATGGAAGCGATCGCCCCAATGGCCAAGCACACCCGCACCCAACACCATGCCAATCCCAGCGGCAGCCAGCAGAAACCCAAATTGATTCGGTTGCAGGCCAATCTCTTCCACTAAGTTAATTGCCAAAACTGTGAGCGCAGCAAACACCGAATACAAAATGGTGAGTTGAACTAAAGCATTGCTGACCAAGCGGTCTTTTCTTAAGTAACGCAGTCCCGCCTTAAAATCATGCCAAGGATGCACGGGAACCAAATGATCACTGACATGCTTTTCGCGAATCGGAATCAGCCACAATACGGCTGCGGCCAACATATAGAGGCCACCAACTAAAATCTCTTGCCCAAAGTCACCACCAATCTTCGCCAAGCTCAACAAAGGCTCACCCACCGCGAAGCCAATAATTAATGACCCCAGCATCGTGGTGGTAAACAAAGCATTGGCCGTCATTAACCCTTCCCGCTCCACTAAAAGGGGAATGGCCGCTTGTTCAGCAGGGGCAAAAAACTGCGTCAGCACCGACTCCGCAAACGTAATGATCAGCAGAATCAGAAACGCCTTGGGCAGAAAGGGAATCGCTAAGGTGAGGAGTCCCCGCACAAAGTTGCAAATTGTGAGAATGTGCTTTTTAGGAAAGCGATCGACAAAGATTCCAGCAGCAGAACCAAATAGAATCGCCGGAAGCGTAAAGGCGACCATCAGCACCGATCGCATGGAGTTTTCTAGCCCTGGTAGGGGTTTGTAGTCTACCAGCAAGGTAATCAGCAGCACAAAGAAAACTTTATCTGCGACTTGCGAGAGTAATTGCCCCATCCATAACGCTAGAAATGCCCGATTTTTGATCAAGCTGCGAAATCCACTCTCCGGAGGGGGCGGGCTGACTGGAAGCATAAAGCGAAGTTGTAGAGTCTAGGGGAAAAACAAAATACAGCAAGCTAATTTTTCAACGTCGGTTCTGTCTTGTTTTAGCTTACAAAGAGACCAGATTCTCCATAGCGCTTGAGTAGGACAGTTAAAAAAACGGCTGCGGTAGTTGCGGTGGGCGATCGCTGAGTCGTTGTATCTTCAGGCACCCACCATCCCTGAGCGGTTTGTGGCGATCGCCAGAGGTCTAAGTGATCCACGGCAGGATCGGCAAAAAAACTGTCTGCTCCAGCACCCAACCAAGCAGAACTCCAGTGCGTAAAGTAATCGTGACTGACGCGGTGAATCGGGAAGTCTCCGTATAAGGGTACACCCCAACCGTCCAATGCGAACAACGCTTTTACTTTACCGCCCAACTGTTGCCAAGTCCAAGCCGCTCCCATAGCGCCTACGACCCCTGCACTAAAACTGAGAAAAACCAACTCAGTTTGCGTCACATTCCTCTGGTAGCGTCGTAGTTCTGCTTGCAAAAACTGCACAATATGAAACGCAGAATAAGCTGGGTTCAATTGTGCTGGAAAAATGAATAAATTTTCTGAGTGATTCTCTGCAACTGAAGTGTGAGAAGCACAAAGCTGCAAGCCCTGAAGCAAGCTTTTGGTGAGTTGAATTTCATGGACTCCAGGACAAATAACCAAACTCATAACTAACAGTAATAGTAGTCTGCTTTGATGCTTGAATGGGGTGCAGGGGTTTCACCCCTTTTCACAGTCCATTGAGAATTGCCATAGCAGTCTTAATTCCAGCATAGCGATCGCTAATCCGCTACATGGCTGAATCGCCTATCTGATAGCAGCGGCACAATTAGCTTGGTTGCATCGTGATGACGACGGGAACATTAGAGGCAAAACATCCAGTTGTTTTGAGTCTCATGCTAAAGCAATTCCAGCAACCGCCGCCCGAAAACTATCAGCATGCTCACTAAATATTTAGGCATCACTTAAAGAAATGGCTTTTATCCTGATCATCGAAGATGCA
>DATNPE010000187.1:0-13718 GCA_036703355.1 Allocoleopsis sp.
ACTCCTAGCATGGTCAGGCTAGTCCGGAGACGATTGCTCCACAAAGCCTCCACCGCCATTGTCACCACTTCTAGCAGAGAAACCTGAGTAGGCTGAATCTTACCCAACTGCCCCATCTCTTGATCTCCCTCTCAACTTCCTGAACCCTCCTGCTCTCTCATTAACCTCCCCCGCGTCTACCACCGCCGCCACCCGAACCACCAAAATTTCCTCCCTGTCGTCCCATACCTGGCACCAGGGAAGGAGTTCTCGAAGGTGGGCGCTCTCCTTGTGGGAAGCTCAGCATCACCTTGTCCCCTGCTTTTAGCCCGGAACTAACCACCGTTTTACCTGCCACCGTAGGGCCAGTGGTGATGCGTTGAAACCGAGATTTGCCATTTTCTCCCTGACCTGCTAGCAACACCCCAGTGCCCTGCTCCTGCCGCACGATCGCCACGGTAGGCACAACTAAGGCATCCTCCAAATTGCCAACCTGAAACTCCACGCTGACATTCATCCCTGACTGCAACAAATTCTGCGTATCATCGATAGACATTTTGACTTCAAAGTTGGTCACATTTTGCTCCACTGTAGATTGGGTAGCAACCTGAAGTACTTTGCCTGTAAAAGATTGGTTAGGATAAGCATCTGCTGCAATGATCACCTTTTGCCCCACTTTAATTTTGGGGACGCTGGTTTCTGCCACCTTCGCCACCACCTGGTTATTAGAAGCCAGCGCCAAGATGGAAGAAGAAGTCGCGGAAGAAACATCACTACTGGCTGTGGTTGGAGTCACAAATGAGCCAGGGTCAGCAAACTTTCGGGTGACGATGCCACTAAAAGGAGCGCGAATCGTAGCATCATTAATTTGGGTTTGGATGGTTTGCAACGCTCCCTCCGCACTCATCACTTGGGCCCGAGCCTGAGCAATCTCCTCGGGGCGCGTTCCTGCTTTCTGCAGGTTCAAAGCTTGTTGCGCTTGTTCCACTTGGGCCCGAGCTTGAGCAATTTCTTCAGGACGAGTTCCAGACTGCTGCAAATTCAGCGCTAGTCTTGCTTGCTCTACTTGGGCCTTGGCACTGTCGTAGGTCGCACGAGAGGTATCTAGCTCCCGTAAAGAGAGCGCTCCGGCGGAGTAAAGCTGTTGGTTTTGGTTAAAGGTGAGTTGGGCTTGTCGAAGATTCGCTTCGGCAGAGGCTAACTGAGCCTGAGCTTGCGCCACTTCTTGGGGGCGATTGCCTGCCAGCAACTTGTTCAGGTTGGCTTGCGCCGCGATCACTTGGGCTTGGGCTTGGGCAACTTCTTGAGGGCGGTTACCTGCCAAGAGCTGGTCGAGATTAGCTTGGGCTGAGGCTACTTGAGCTTGGGCCTGAGTCAGTTGCCCCTGCAAATTAGAGCTATCCATATAGGCCAACACTTGACCCGCCTCCACGCGATCGCCCTCCTTCACCAGCAGTTCTTTCAGGACACCAGAGTTTTTGGGGCTGAGATTGATCGATCGCTCTGGCTGTACAGTTCCATTGGCGGCGATCGTAATCGGCAGAGTCATGCGCTCTACAGTGGCAGTTTGCACCCGTTGTCTGCTTGCTTGGCGTTGAGTGGTCGTCATCTGGCTATAGGCGGTGTAGCCTCCACCCGCTACGAACCCTAAAACCACCAGCCCAACAAACCAGGTTGGCACCCTCAATTTAAACTTAGTCCACGCTTTCACCCGCTCAACTCCCTCCTAGCCGACTGAACTACGGCTTTACAGTCTGCTCATGATGAGTCTTCTGATTTGATCGTAGAGGAGGATGAGGCTGGCAAACCTAGGAAAAAGGTCACAAAGTGCAACGAAACCACCATGACTTAAGTCATAGAGCAATTTTGGGCCTTCTTTAGGCTGGAAATCTTAGGCTCAATCGTAGAAGTTAAGCGTTTAAAAATTATAAGCCTCCCATAATAAAGGCTGGGAGGCGGTTTGCTATAAAGTTTAATGCGCTTCTGGATATCGCTTTATATGGATTTATCCTAGCTCAGCGATCGCACGATCTAATTCCCCCATTTGGGTGGAAGTTAAGCCAATTCTTTCTTTCCAAAACATACGCTTTCAAACCTATTTCTCTCTGCTTTTAGGCATTAATTTTCCATATTTTAATCGACCCTAAGTAGAGGCTAGTTTTTCAAACCGTCTGAATATTTAGTTTTTGGGAGATCTAAAACTTTTATAAATGTCATCATTTCCTGAATTTAAATGTCTGTAGTTTGGCTACAAGCCCTGAAAGTACAGCGAGGGGCGATCGCTGCATGATCAGTATTCTGCTCATATCCCACTCATATCCCACGGTGCAGACCGATGATTGTTAGGGCGTGAGACTAGCCAACTCTAGGGACCATTCTCCTGTGTTTCTGAGGTCAGCAATTTGTCTGCCTTCTTCTTGGAGATACTCAAAAAAGGTTTGAGCGACGACGGAGAGTTGTTTTCCGGTCGGATAAACTACATACCAATGTCTCAGGAGGGGAAAATGTTCGACATTCAAGATACTGAATTGACCATTTTTCCCTTCTAAATTCAAGCTATGCAGCGAAAGCACAGAGATGCCCAAGCCACCCGCGATCGCCTGTTTAATCGCTTCATTACTCCCAATTTCGAGCTTGACTTTAATCGGGATGCCGTGGCGATCGAACAATTCCTGCACCACTTTGCGAGTTCCAGAACCTGGTTCCCGCATAATAAACGGCTCTTCTGCAAGTTGCTCTAGGGAGATATGTTTCGCCTTCGCTAAAGGATGCTGGGGAGGAGCCAAGACCACGAGAGGATTTTCGACAAAGGCATGGGATTGCAGGTCTAGATGCTCTGGAGGTTGACTCACAATGTAGAGATCATCCATGTTGGCTGTCATCCGCTCCAGCACCCGTTCATGATTAGTCACTTTCAGCGACACATCAATACCGGGATAGCGCTGACAAAACGGCCCTAATAACCGAGGAACAACATATTTTGCCGTTGTGATCACCGCTAGACGGAGTTGCCCCTGCTTCAACCCTTTCATGTCTGCCACAGTCATCTCTAGCATCGATAAGCGCTCAAAGATCTCACGGCAGGTAACTAGAAGCTCTTGTCCCGCATCCGTTAAAAACAGACGCTTACCCACCTGCTCGAAGAGGGGCAACCCGATCGCTTGAGACAGCTGCTTGACTTGCATTGAGATCGTCGGTTGAGTCAAGAACAGCTCTTCAGCAGCACGAGTGAAACTGCAATGGCGAGCCGCCGCTTCAAAGACTTGGAGCTGGTGGAGCGTAATTTGTCTCACAGGGGCTACTCCTGATACTCACGATGATGCATAGATTTTAGTCTATGCAGCTGCTTTTTGAATCGAAATTTGCTTATGTGTTTATCAGCATAACACCTTAACAAAGTTTAAGAACTATTTCTTCGGGAAATGCTGTGGCCCCATTTCTCCAGTGAGGTAAACTTTGCTATCGAATTGATCCGGTTTTTGTCACTCGCCTTAAGCTAAGAAATAGGAAACTCATAGAAGCGCTACCCTCCTTCCCTTCAGCGTTAGACCGTGTCGTAACGTCAAAGGAGACGAAATCATGACCCAAGGTGCGGCCCAATTCTTTAAAGCGGCAAAACAAGACCAAGCGCTACAGAATAAGCTCAAAGCTACTTCCGACCCGAAGGCTTTCATTGAAATTGCAGCTCAAAACGGCTACCAATTCACTGTGGAAGATCTCAATACAGCGATCGAGCGACTTTCAGAGGCAGAAGTAGCCGCCATGATCAATCCTGGTGTCGGCCCACGCCACCATATATTGCCCAGGTAGGGCGATCGCTCAGATTTGATCTTTTAACTGAAAAGTTTTCCTGAAAATCCACTGCATCAAGCTGGGGAAAATGCGGCTCGCTGCGATTGACATATTTGCCGAGCCAACAACGACCTCAGCTTTTTTATGGGCGATCGCATCCCAAATAGCTTGAGCCACGTCTTCTGGCTTCTCGACCACAGGTACCTTCAGAACTTGTTCTAGTTGTTCTTGCCGCGCTTGCTGATCCTGAGCATCTTTGCCCCGGAAGATGGCCCGCTGCATAAAATTACTTTTGATCAAGTTGGGATAGATCCCCGCCACATGGATTCCCTTGGGAGATAACTCCGAGTGCAAGGATTCTGTCAAGCCAGCGATCGCAAACTTGGTTGTACAGTAAGGAGCCAAATAAGGTACTGCAACTTTGCCACCAATAGAACTGACATTAACGATAGTGCCCGTACCCCGTTGAAGAAAATGGGGCAGTAGCGCCTGGATGGTATAGATGTATCCCCACAAGTTGAGGTCGATCGCTTGGTGCCAGTCTTCTAAAGAGAACGCTTCGGCAGGACCAGATAGGTAGATGCCAGCGTTGTTCACCAGGACATCAAGGTGGCCGTAATGACCTAGGGTTTTTTCAACCAATGTCTTGACCTGCTCAGGATCTTTCATGTCCGTCACCACAGGTAACACCTCTTGACCCAGCGATCGCACTTCACGAGCTGTTGCTTCCAGGGGGTCGCTGTGCCGAGCCGTTAAGATGAGGTCATAACCTTTGTGAGCTAGGAGTAGCGCTGTTGCTTTACCAATTCCTTCAGAACTACCTGTAATTAATGCTGTAGGAGCCATACCCATAGGAGAGAACGTTGCTTTACTCTTACTAGCTTGTGTAACAATACGTTAGAAGCCCTCTCACTTTCGCTGGATTTTGCCTGCAACCCAGGTATCAAGGGAGCTTTCTAGCCTACAAATTTCAGGTGTACTAGCCTTTTGAGTTGTCTTGTGAGCTGCTTTTTTGTGAGCATCAACCATCTTGGAGCAAATTCAGTAATTTCCCGCATCTATGATTTCTAAAGAAAAATTTTGGGATTACTGAATTATGCTAGACCACTCGCTTACCTATTACCTTCTAAGTAGGTTCTGATTTCATTTTTAAAAAGGGCTAGGAGATAACCTGAATTGAGATGGCTCGGCTAAGTCGCATCACCCAGTGGGGCACTACGTTCGTGAAGCAGATTCTACGCCTGCTTCACCGTTTGAAGCTGAGTCAAAAACCCCTGCGATCGCCTCAATCTCAGCCTAGTCAGAAAGCACCTCTCTCAAAAGCTGGGACAGATCCTCCCATCCCTAGCAATGAGGCCGATCGCTTAGCAGCTCTCAAGGAATACAACATTCTGGATACGGTGCCAGAGGAAGCCTTCGATGAGCTAACAGAGCTAGCAGCTCAAATTTGTGGTAGCCCCATCTCTCTGGTCAGTTTGACCGACTCCCATCGCCAGTGGTTTAAGTCTAAAGTTGGTATAGATGCCGTAGAAGTTCCTAGAGAACAAGCTTTCTGTGCTCATGCCCTTGCTAAACCCGATGACTTGTTTGTAATCCCCAACATGCTGGAAGACGAGCGCTTCGCTGAAAATCCCCTCGTCACCCACGATCCCAGCATCCGTTTTTACGCTGGAGCACCCCTCGTCACGCCAGATGGTTTTCCCTTGGGCACGCTTTGTGTGCTCGATCGTATGCCTCGCAACCTCACCCCAGAACAACGAAAAGCGTTGCAAGTATTAGGGCGGCAAGTGATCACTCAAATGGAACTACGGTTGCAGATTCAGAAGCTAGAGCGCCAGATTACTCGTTATCAACAAGCTGAAGCCAAATTGCGTGCTTCCGATCAGCAAGTTGTAGACCTCCTAGAAGGTATGACGGATGGTTTTTGGGCCTTAGATCGTCAATGGCGCTTCACCTTTGTCAATCAAAGAGCGGGGCAAATTTTACAAAAACCTCCTGAAGAGTTGCTCGGCAAAATTATTTGGGAAGTTTTAAGTGACTTAAACGGTTCAAAAATCGACAAAGAATTTCATACAGCCGCTAGTCAGCAAATCAGTGTTAATTTTGAAGAATTTTATGCTCCTCTAGGCCGCTGGATTGAAGTCCGAGCCTTTCCTTCCTATGAAGGTCTATCTGCTTTTATCCATGACATCACCATGCGGCGGGTGATGGAAGAAGCACTGCGATACCAGCAAGAACAAGCAGAACGCCTCCTCTCCAATACGTTACCCGCCCCGATCGCCAAACGCCTCAAGCTGCAAGAAGATGCGATCGCGGACAGTTTCGAGGAAGTGACGATCCTCTTTGCCGATCTAACTAACTTCACCCAATGGGCCAGTGAAATCACACCCACCGCCCTGGTGAGCTACTTAAATGAAATCTTTTCCTCCTTTGATGAACTCACCGAAAAACATGGTTTAGAAAAAATCAAAACCATCGGTGATGCCTATATGGTGGCAGGAGGACTTCCCATCCCCTCAGATGATCATGTGCAAGCGATCGCGGAGATGGGACTGGATATGTTGAGGGCGATCGCTGAATTTAATGCTAAACACGGAACCAATCTCAACTTATGTGTTGGCATCAACACTGGGCCTGTGGTAGCAGGTGTAATTGGCACTAAAAAATTCTCCTATGATCTGTGGGGAGATACCGTCAACTTGGCCAGCCGTATGGAGTCTCATGGCTTACCAGGTAGAATTCAGGTGACTGAAACCAGCTACCAACGATTGCAGAATTTGTACTCGTTTGAGGAGCGAGGCTTAATTGCAATTAAAGGCAAAGGCTTGATGAAAACCTATCTCCTTAAGGCAAAGAAGCTGTCAGATCAGTTGTACGTTTGAAGCTTTCAGCTATACAGCCTTCAAAAACTTAGTTAACCTTTGCCTTGAACCGGACAAATCCATAAGAGCCTGCTGGCGAACCTGGAGCAGTTGCTTTGAGAATAGTACCCAGGTTAACCACGATCGCACCATTGCCATTTGTACTGACATTGGTAGCAGGGCAAGGTTGAGGGCTAGTGCCACCTGCTGTAACAGGAACCAAATTGCCACTCGGATAAAATTGCCCTCCGTCTCCATCACCTGCATTGGTGTAAGAAAGCTGAGTATTGTTGATTGAAGCAGCCATTCCACGGTTACCTCCTGCCGAGCCTCCTGATGCAGCAGTTACAGTACTGAAAGCATTAGGCACTAGCGTTTGATTAATGGGTACAAGATCGCACAAAGTCACATTTTGAGCATCTGTACCACCATCAGAAAGAAAATAAATCGTGTATTCTACGTCATCACCTGTTTTGACCAAGCCACCATTGATGGCTCCTTGCAAAGATGTACTCACAGGTGTAGGCCAGTTCTCTGCATTATCATCTGTTGAAACAGGGTCATCGACAAATCCTGTAAATGCGGTTGTATTAATTCTTGTAATGCGTTTCACCAACCGTAAGCGAGACGGAGAAGTAACAATTGTGGGGTCTGTTGCAGTATTGTTGGTGGCGTTAGTATCGTTTGTGTTTGAAACTGTAGCTGTATTGGTCACATTCGCTGCCGTTGCAGCACCCACGCTCACTGTTAGAGCAACAGTTGAAGTTGTACCCGATGCTAAACCATTGAGGTTGTTGCAGGTTACGGTTTGACCTGAAGCGGCGCAAGTCCAGCCTGTTCCTGATGCTGAAACAAAGCCCATTCCAGTGGGGAGAGTATCAACGATCCTGATATTTCCTGAAACGTTGTTAGAGCCAACACTTGTCACTGTAAGTGTGTAGACTCCATTGGTTCCGACTCGAAAGTTACCAGTATGGCTTTTGGCGATCGCTAGGTCTCTCTGCACCTGGTTAATAATATTCAACGGAGTGGTAACAGTTGCACTTGGATAGTAAGTCCAAAGATCTAATCCTCTCTTATCTCCAAAGCCATTACTAAAAGCACGTTGTGTGCTGCCACTATCAAATCCTCCTGGACCAGAAGTGGCCGCTCCTGGATGGGTACCTGAAAGTACGGTATTAACTGTGCCAACATTCGTACCGTTGAGGGTCCGGTAGCCCCGATCGTCATAAAAAGCGTTTCTACATCCTGTGAAAGGACAAGCACCGGGTGGGTTTATTAATGTGTAACTGGGGCCACCATTAGGGCTATTTTCAGCATCTAGGAGCGGAAAATGATATTCTCCAGCATGTAATGTAGTCCGTACTTGATAGTTGTTGCCGACTGGAAAAGCAACTCCACTGTTGTCAAGGCCGTTCCAGACAACGGTTTGGGTGCCTGCACCTCTCACACCTCGGAGGACTCGATTGCTGGGATTAGTCGGATCAAAGTCAGTTCCATTACGGCTAATAATAATTTCATAAATGCTGGATATGTTACTAGTGTAGGTAAAGGTTCCTCCTGCTGATGGATAGCTTGTGTTGCCTCCTGCTGCACCTGTAAAACTCACA
Source organism: Allocoleopsis sp. (assembly GCA_036703355.1). GTDB lineage: Bacteria > Cyanobacteriota > Cyanobacteriia > FACHB-46 > FACHB-46 > Trichocoleus. Next base: position 8,243 of record DATNPE010000187.1, read on the forward strand.
TTACTAATAACAGGAGCCGTGGGAATCAGCGGAATGCCATTGGCTGCGATCGCAGCTGAGTCGGGGGTGTACTGAGTGTTATCGGTGAAAAAGATCAGGTGAGTGGGGAGAGCAAGCGTCACTCCCCCTTGAGGTGCTGTCAACTGATCGTTAGTACCGTCAACTAAGTCACGATAGAGTGGTGTTTGTCCATCACTATCCAGAAAACCAACATCGTTGGCATAGGTGATGAAACCGTTGGGATCTACACCATTCAAACTAGTGAGATATTGATATCCATCTCTCGTTACCGTAGTCAGCTTTGAGTAGAGCGGTCTATTGTTAGAGCCTGTAAACAAGGCGAGATAGTCAGCAAATAATCTCCCATTATTGTCAGTTGTAGAGGTCAGACTATTCCGTACAGTGACATCCCAAGCCGCCACGCTAGTATTCTGAGTTAAATCCTCTTGTACAGGATCTATGCTTCCTGTGGGAGGAGTTTCAAGATTACTGTTATCTCCAGTCGGACCATAGAAAACGATAGAATAGATACCTGTCGATGGTGCTTGATAAAAACAAGGAACATAGCCATTAGTAACTACGTTGCCTCTGGTTGCTGTTGCAGGATTAGTAATCGTGTCTGGCCCTGCCAACTCTCGCTGCCGAGCCGTAATGTTGGGAGTAGCAGTTGTATAAATTCTGCCTTGAGCTACATTTCCGGTCGCAGCCCGCTGAGTGGAGCACTTAAAAGATGCTGTGCCTGGAATCGTTTCCTGTCCGACAACCCCAGAAACTAAACCAGGATTGTAAACCAGCGCATCTCCATTATTGACTCCTATTGCACTGGAGCCGAGGAGAATCCATTCCCCTGCATTAGCATATACTTTGAGGAGGGTTCGGCGTTTTAGTAAGTTAGCGTAGTTACTGTTACGCCATTCTAGGTTCGCTCGGTTGCCAATCGTACCACTAGGATATAAGCTGCGGCTACCTTCACTATAAGCAGGCCCTGAGTTGAAGACAGCAAGTGCGATCGCCGCAGGTGCAAATAGGAGCTTGAGATTAGGAAAGCGTTGAAGTTTCATAGCTTTATCATTCCCCACTACCACTAACAGTTGCAGATACAGCCGGAACTAATTCGGATGTTGTAGATGTTGTTTCCGTAGTTGCAGTTGCATGGGCTAAATGGCTGGAAGAATGTGAGGCAACTGGCTTAGTTTTGGGCATTTGTTGAGGCTGAGGTGCTTTCTGTAGACCAAACCCATCAAACAGTTCATTCAGTTTGACTGTGAGGCCAAGGTAAGGACCATCGACTGAACGAGAACCGCTAAAGTCGCGATCGCTGGCATGTCCAAATCCATATCCCGCTGCTAGGCGTAGGTTGGGAGTCATATAGTAGCCTGCCTCAATGTTGAAGCCAGTTTCGCTGTAGCCTGTATTGGGTTGATTGATCCAGCGAGCTTCGCCCACTACATCCCAGCTGTAGCCTAAACGGTAGGTAGTTCGGAGTTGGGCCAGGGAGACACTGCTAGTACCAACTAAATCTTTAGCCAAATAGGTAGAGCTATGACGAAACGCATATTTTCCATAGAACTCCCAGCGCCAATTCGGTGCGTAAATTGCTTCTGCGGCAAAGAGGTGCTCTTCAGAGCCAGTGCCGTTCCCTAACAAAAGCGAATCAGGAATTATAGAAGGATTCTTGCGATACTCATAGCGCAATAGAGCATTGAATTTGTCGCTATGGATATCACGATAAGCTAAGCCTACTTTTAGATCTTTGGTATCTCCCAAATCAGATAGCTTTTGGTTGGCAGCACTCGCTTGGTGATAACGAACTAAAGCGGTGAGAGAAGGTGTGATCTTACCTGTGGCAGCTGCAGAGATGACAGTATTACTGCCTTCAGAGGAGGAGCGATGTTCATAACGGGCACTCGCTTGGAACTTAGGATTGTCGGTGTATTCTAAACCGATGCTATAGCTATCTCCAGAAGCCAAGGCTAGAGAGGAGGCACTTTGGCCCGGTGCGAAGGGTTGAAGGAACTGAGATCCGGCGGCTGTACGACGAGAATAGTTACCAAACACATGCTCATAAGCTAAATCCATGCGGAGGCCAGGGGCAATATTCCAGCGTTGGTTGAGGCCCACTGCCCCCTGCATTTTCATGCCATCAGCACCACCTAGCAGGGAATAACGTCCGGTCAATGTGGTATCCGAACCGAGCTTATAGGAACCGTTGACATCCAAACTAGTAATGGAATTGCCAGCATACTGGCCCCGAGTAAAGAACTGCTGCGCCAGACGCACATCCACTCCAGACATCGGCTTCCAATTTAGACCGAGAAGGGTGCGATCGTTGTAGACGCTATCTACCTTCCCTGAAAGAGTCATCTCGTTTTGAGCCAGGAAGGTGAGATTACTAGCGAGAGGTACCGTGACGCGAGAACGCAATTGATCGGAAGTGCCGCTGAGGTCAGGATAGAGCCGATCTTCGCGATCGCGATGAATCCAATCTACAGTCAGATCTGATTTGCCAATTTTCTGTTGAATCCCAGCCGAGATTGTGGTGAGAGAGTTATCGACCTGACTCCCCGGAATCGCGGTAGAACGAGGAGCAAACAAATCTTCTAAGGTATCGAGGGGACGGGGAGCCACACCATAGTTATCTTCATGGTCGTACTGGGCCCGAATGTTAGTAGTATCAGAAAGCCTGCCTGTCACTTGAGCACCATAGCGGGTTTGACCAGGCACAAAGCTAATTGTGGCATCATTGGCAAACCCTGGGTCAGCAGCACGGTAGTAAGCTCGACCTTGAATGCCTTTGGCGATCTCTCCCTGAGCTTCTAAACGGTAAGCCGAACCGCTCACCTTGCCCATCACTTCAGAGTCGTTTTTAGAATGAGCGTATTCTGCAATCAACTGTCCTTTGGAACCTAAGTTGATTAGGGCATCGGCTCCGTAGAGTTCAAAATCCCTGATTCCTTGGTTCTCTTTGAGATAAGTTGCACCGACCCAGCTTTCATGATTGAACGTGCGATCAAGATGATATTGAACGCGACCGCCGTAGATGTTACTGGTCCCTTGACCTTCATATTGATAAGTAACAACGATACGACGAACCAATACCTCGCCTTCGTCACTAATATCAGTCCGGAGGATAGGTTTGCGAAAAATGACAGAGCCGCGATCGTAGTCGATATCGTAATCTGGGCCTCGGTTCAGTTGTTGGCGATCGAGGACAGTGCCAGGACGATTCAGTTCTTCTAGCTCAATAAAAATATTCTCACTACCAGGAACCAGGAGGCGACGAGAGAGAAAGTAGTAACCGCTGGTGCCATCGGGTGCGATCGTATCTCTCTGGAAGCCTTCAACGTTGTTGCCATAGAAGCCAGTAACTTGCAGATCGCCGATGTTGTAGTTGGCTTTGAAGCCATGTAACTGGCGGGTGAACGCGGTAAATTGCTGAGATTTGGTAGAAAATTCGTTGGTGCTGTAGTCACCCCACATCGCATAGTCAGGGGCGGCACCCGCAATTTTAGCGGAACGCTCAAACCGCAAGTACAGGCTATCTTTGGAGGGGGTGAGGTTATCAACACGAGAGCTATCGCCATAGACAGGATAGTTCTGCTCACAAAACTGCGTATCTCGGTATAGGCGACTGCTGGCATCGCAGGTTTGGTTGAGGTTGCGATCGCTGTTGTAGGCTCCAGTAAACAGCCAATCGCCTACCTTGCCAGTGGCAAATACAGACCCACGCACATCTAGCTCTGTAGAGTTGTCGCCATCAGGGGGGAGGTAGTCGCGGAAGCTGCCGTAGTAGTCGCTGCCTCGTCTGCCCAACCGCACATCAATGACGCCAGTTGCGATCGAGGGACGGAGGTTAGTTTCAAACTGAAGTTGAGTAAATGCTTCTAACTCACCAATATTGGCTCGAACTGTCACTGTTTGAGCTTGCAAACTGGAGCGCAAGTTGGCTGTAAATTGGCCTTGGCGAGCTTGCACTTGAAACCCGGGTTCATCAGTTTTCGCATCGGCACCAACGAATTCTCCAGCGCTAGTACTTAAGGTAACGATCGCATCTCGATTGGAGCGGTTGCCTTTGTCATCGAGTAATTGTCCTTGCACTGTCGCGGTAGAACGGCTATCCGCAGGGATACGAGTTTCAACTGTCTGTATACTCAGTTGGGTGGCGCTGCCTCGCACTTGCACCTGAACCACCACCGGAGTGCCAGCAACGCCATTAGCGGTGGGCTGGGCAGTGATGGTATTGTCTCCCTCTTTTAAGGGCACACCATACCAGGTTTGGGTAATGATCCGAGTTTTATTATCAGTTTCTGTACGACCGATTAAGGTGGTGCTGACAGCCACTCCGTTTGTTTGTAGTTCTACCTGAGTGCCTTCCACAAACTGAAGAGTGACTGTTGTGGCGGGGATGTCTAGAACTGTGGTGGGGGTAGGAGTGAGAATTTTGACTTCTGTAGGAGCGACAGGGCTGGCATTCTCAGAAGTTGCTGCAGGGGTGGATGTGCCTGTAGAAGTAGCATCAACTGGGGCACTCTCAATGGCTGGTTGAGTCTCGTTGCCGCTCTCTGTAGGAGCAAGGGTATTTTCTGGGGCGGGAGGTGTTTCGGCGCTAGGAGTCGTCACAGCATCAGTTGGCGGTTGTTGTTGAGTCGTCGCAGGGGCGATCGCTTGAGCTGTGATTAGGTTATCTAATGATTGAGGAGAGAGAGCTAGAGGGTGAAACGTTCCATTGCCTGAAGGAATGGTAGGTGGCTGTAAAGTAGATGTCTCTGGAAGAGTAACTTCAAGCTCTGGACTTGTCTGGGCAGCGAGAGGAAACCCACTGAGACCTACTGTTCCTGTAATCGCTCCGAGCAAACTAAGCTTCAGGGCGTTAATTTTAGAACCTGTAGGCTTCGTAGTCATCTTTTTGCACAGCTAGTAGAGGTTTGTAAAATAAAGATTTCCTACAGAGCTAGCAAATAACTAGAAGCTGTTCAGGCTGAGTAACTCGGCTATGTGCGGTAGGAAAAACTGCATATCCTTAAGATAAGATTTCATCTCGATAAACACTTGAGCTGTTTTACTGGACTGTAGTCAGCCTTTTAACTTATCTCGCCTCAAAGCAGTCGTATATTCACTGATCCTTAGTCTCACTCGATGACGGAGTCACAGCGAAGTTCATTCGGACCAAACCACCTGGTTCTAAATGCACTAGGCGAGATTGGCTATTGCGTTCTTTGACATAAAGATTGGGGGCAAAGGTGTAACCAGAAACACTCGTAAGATCTAGTACTCCAGTGCGATAACCAGAAATCACATTAGAGACGGAGAACAAACCATTGGGATCAGTGGTGATACGATTGCCGTCATCCATGAACACTACGGCGTTGGGAACACCAGGTTCACCTCGTTGCTGCTCGCCATCAAAGTTTTTGTCTACAAAGACGCGACCAATGATGGTACCGCAATCAGACAAAATGCCAGAACGGATACGGAG
>DATNPE010000188.1:0-3669 GCA_036703355.1 Allocoleopsis sp.
CTGGTTGAGCAGCATTACATAATAGATCATGAAAAGAAAGGACTTTGTTTGGGCTGGTGCTGCTTTTATCGGCTCGGCCTGGTTGTTATTTCATCGAGATTGGAGCTCAAGGGCAATGACGACTACAAACGAAAATTTTGAAGTGACTAAGACAGAGGCCGAGTGGCGGCAGGTTTTGACGCCGGAACAGTTTCAGGTGCTGCGACAGCATGGGACGGAACGGGCTGGCACGAGTCCGTTGGACAAGTTATACGACAAGGGAACCTATGCCTGCGCGGGTTGTGGGTTGCCCCTGTTTACGTCTGAAACGAAGTTCAATAGCGGCACGGGTTGGCCTAGCTTCTACGCTCCCTTGGAAGATGCGATCGCGACTACGATTGACCGATCTTGGTTTATGACTCGCGTGGAAGTGCATTGCCGCCGCTGTGGTGGTCATCTGGGCCATGTGTTTAATGATGGGCCTCGCCCTACGGGTCAGCGCTACTGCATGAATGGCGTTTCGCTCAAGTTTGTTCCGGCTGAAACAACTGAGCCTGCTTGACCCTGTGAGAAATTGTTCGCTCTCACTCTCGCCTCACGAACAACTTTAGACGTCAAAAATTTAGCAATGAGCCAAAGAATCTCACTTGGGTGCGATTTGGCTGAGAATTGCTATATGGTTCTCTATTTAAGAAGCCTTGCATCCACAAGCTAATCTTTTTACCCGGATGCGCTAACTTGCTGCGAGTCATCAGCAATCTCGCTGCTATCACACTTACGGAGGTAGGATGTCGATTTTTAAAGCAGTGGGCAGCAATCTTGTGTCTCACCCCCAAGACCAAGGCGTTGCTCAATCCCTAGAACAGCGCTTGCAGATTGACCATCTGATCACCCCTGACAATCCCTTAGCGACGGAGCTGACTTCTGGCCAAGATGTGATCGCGGGGCTGGGTAAATCGCCGAAGTCATTGCCCCCCCACTACTTTTATGACGATCGCGGCTCTCAGCTATTTGAGCAAATCTGTGAACTGCCAGAGTACTACCTAACTCGAACTGAAACAGCTATTTTGCAGGAGTATGCGCCTGCGATCGCTCAAATTACAGGGCCTTGTGAATTGGTCGAACTCGGTAGCGGTAGCGCGGTTAAAACTCGGATTTTGCTCGATGCTTACGCCTCCCTAGAGCAGCCACTGCACTACATGCCGATTGATGTCAGCGCTGGCATCCTGGAAAGTAGCGCCAAAGATTTGCTGATCGACTATCCCACCTTACAAGTACACGGTTTAGTCAGCACCTACGAGTTAGCGCTGGCCAAGCTAGAACCTGCCCAACTGCCGACCCGGATGATTTGTTTCCTTGGCAGCACTTTGGGCAATCTTACACCTGCTGAGTGTGAGGAGTTCTTTAGTCAGGTCAAGGCAGCCCTAAAACCTGGTGAGTATTTTCTGTTGGGGTTTGACTTGCAAAAGTCACTGGAGATTCTAGAAGCCGCCTACAACGACAGCCAGGGAATTACCGCCGAGTTTAATCTCAATATGCTGAATCACCTGAATTGGCGTTTTGGCGGTGACTTTGATGTCTCACAGTTTGAGCATGTGGCGTTCTATAACCAGTCATTGCATCAAATTGAGATTTACTTAAAGAGTTTGAAAGCGCAAACGGTTCATCTGCGATCGCTCAACTTAACTCTGGAGTTTGCCGCAGGTGAAACCATTCACACGGAAATTTCTCGCAAGTTTAATCTATCTCTAATGCAGCAAGACCTTAAGGCGAAAGGTCTAAACCCAATTCAAGCCTGGACCGATCCTAAACAATGGTTTGGTCTGGTCTTGTGTCAGGTTTAGTCCCATCTTGACCTTTGGCACGAACCGTTAAAGTCCTTGAGCTATTTGTCATTCACGCAGACTGTCTACTGTAGAGCCAGGAAATTCAACTTTGGAAAATTTCCCTACCAAGCACTATCTTGCTGCGATGGTTTGCCTACTAGGGCTACTTTTTCATGGCTGTGGTAACAGGGTATCTGAAGAGATTAGGACTGCAAGTTCACCCTTCAAGCCCGCTAATTCTACTCCTTCGGCGTTTCCTATGACTAACAAGAACGCTGAGATTGCTTTTGTTTCTAATCGGGATGGTAGAAGGTCGCTCTATGTCATGAATGCTGATGGGTCTGGACAAACCAAGGTCAGCCGCAATCCTGAGGCTAGCTACTACAAGCCTGCTTGGTCGCCGGATGGTCAGCAGATCGCTTTTTCTTCGTCCCACGAGGGTAAAGGCTCGATCTATGTGATGAATGCCGATGGCTCTGGAGAGGTCAAATTAGCAAGCGAGTATAGAAGTTCTTCTCCCACTTGGTCGCCTGACGGCAAAAAGATTGCCTTCCACGTAACTTTTAGCGGGGGCTTTTTCCCGATGGGTGCCATTTATGTGATGGATGCGGATGGTTCTAACCCAATCAAACTAATTGAGGATACAGGTAGCATTTCTCCAGCTTGGTCTCCCGATGGTAAACGCATTGCTTTTGTTTCTAACCGACACCTAACCAGAGATAACATCACCAATACTGAGATTTATGTGATGGATGCAGATGGCCCTAACCCAACCCGATTGACAGATAACTTAGTACCAGACGATTCTCCGAGTTGGTCACCAGATGGTAAGCAGATTGCTTTCAATTCGACCCGCGAGGGACGTTGGAGCATTTATGCGATGAATGCAGATGGGTCTGGTCAGACTGAGGTCACGAAGAATCCATCTCCTAGTCGCAGTTTATCTTCCAGTTGGTCCCCAGATGGCAAACATCTTGTTTATGCTTTACAACCGATCGCGCAAAAGCCAAGGATTGAGATTTACACGATCAATGTGGATGGCTCCGCGAACATCAGGCTCACCCACTCTGAAGCAGAAACAACAGTCAATGAATTTCCTGTTTGGCGACCTTGATACCCTATCCTCTACCTGAGTAAGACAGTATCGCTAAATTTGGCCAGTAAGTGCACGATTCACTTGCATCCAGACCCTTTAGAGAAAACTGAGCTTCTGATCCCTTCTCCTTAGGGAGAAGGGCTAGGGATAAGGTCAAGTTGATGTCTAACTCAGCAGCACCACTACTTCTTCTGAGCAGGCTCCGTTAGCTCGGAGTTGAATTCATTAAACATGCGGCGCTTTAGAGGCACTGATTCGGAGCGGGGCAGCAAGTCAAACACTTCTCGGAAGACATCATCTACCGCTTCAAAGGCGACTTTACCCTTGGCATTGAGCGCTACTTTACCATCTTGGTTAATCACTACTGTCTGCGGTACCACGCCAGCGTAGTAATAACCAGGCTCAGTGGGGCTGTAGCTATCTTTGACGGGAATCGCATCCACATTGATGGGAATAAAGTCTACAACTTTGCCGTAGAAGCCTTGGAGCTGAGAGACCACGGGAGAAAACTGCTTGCAATCGCTGCTGTCATCGACGAAAAACAACAGCAGTGCAGGCTTATGCCGCTGGATCGAATCTGCCAAGGTGGTTCTGGGCGGCACAAGCGCACCATTCCCTGCATAGAGAGCAAAGATATTGCCATCAAAGCGATCGTCGTCGATGCCTGCCCATGCGGGTGCAGTTCCTAGAGAAAACAAACTCGCGATCGCAATCACGAATCCCAGCACCGTAGCCAACACTTGCTTGCGCCACGACCGACGCGGCTTG
>DATNPE010000189.1:0-8353 GCA_036703355.1 Allocoleopsis sp.
TTTTAACAACCTGCGATCGCGCTTGGGCAACTCGCTCTAAGTCATGGATAAAACGCTTGGGTGCAAAGGGAGAAGTCATGAATTTGGTAACTTGAGAAAAATGGAACAGCGAAGAAGTTTGCACCTAGACCGCTAAGAGCAAGATAGAGTTGTAAACCGATTCCACGGTGCGAATTTCGGATAGCACCTCTGCATCTAAGGCTTGTAAGCGCTTAGCCTCCGCTTCTCGATTGATCTCACGGGATTCCTTCTGCGCCAGCAAATTGTCTAGCTCAGCTCTTCGGGCTTGAATGTCATCGTTGATCCGCTTCATCACTTCTCGCTCATAGGCATCAAAGCAATCTTTAATAATTTGATTGATTGGATTCCATTGGTCACGAGCGATATCTGGGAGATGTTTGACAAACTCCTTTTTGGTGGCTTTAACAAACTCTTTACGGGCTTGATCCAGTTGCAAAGCCCCAATTCCCAACCCAACTAACATGATGCCAATCGGCCCAATAAAGGCACCTGTGAATAATGCTAAAAAGCTAGTGATGCCAATCACGGCGATGTAGTTGACCAAAATGTTTTTCCAGTCAAACCCTGCGCCTGCTAGAAACACCCCCGCAATGTTGCCCGATGTCAGGGAGAAGAATCCCATTGCCCACCTTGCCCAAGCAGGAGAGTTTTCCTCGGCTGAAGCTTGGCCTGTGTAGAGGGTTTGCCCGATCAGCTTTTCGGTGATGGAGTCGGTGATGCGGTTGTAGTCAGCGCCATAGCTGGCAGCACTTCTCCCTAACTGAGCAAAGGCGGCACTGATCTCCTGCTCGGCGGTACGTTGCCAAGTGGCAATCTTTTCGTTGATGTAGCGCTCAAAAGCTTGGCGGCAAGCAGCATTGAACTCTTCCCGTCGTCCTTGTGATAGAAAATCCCAAAAGCTGATGTCTGGTTGGTAACGCAAGAAATCAGTGTCAAAGGTGGTGCCCAGATTGAGAATGTAGGAGCAGAAGTCTGTGGCAATATCCTTGGCTTTGCGATCGCGCAGATCCCGAATCTCTGCTTGGAATTGGTCGCGAATTTCGTTCAGCTTGGCAAATTCTGGCTCCACCGACTTCAGCCGTTGCTTGAGTTCCTGCACATCTTGATCGAGCAGGGGAATGCGTCGGGCGATCGCTTCGTGGGCGTGGTTGTAGGCTTGGCGAGCCAGAGTGGTAGCTTGGTACAACTCGGCTACAGCACGTTCTTGTGTCAGAAAGCGACTGAGAGCCGCTTCAAATTCTGGAAAACCTGTTCCGGTGAGTGGGTCAGCGGCATCTTTGAGGCGGCGGCGCAGGGCATTGAGCGAGGAAAGCTCAAAGACCCGTTGGCTGTAGAGATCCTGACCCTCCACCTGGCAATAATCCGCCAAGTTCGTGCGAAACACCTGCCGCAGTCTGGCTTCTGCCTCTCGCAATTCTTCAGCATCATCCAAATCCACCAAGCTCTTGCGGATTTCGTCCCAAGCATTGATCAAGAAGAAAACAGTGAGTCCTCGGTCTTTGAGGTAGTTTTCTAGATAGCGGCGTTCGTCGAGGGTGCAAGGTTGGGAGGCGCGAAAGACAAAGAGAACCGCATGGCAGTTGTTGATGTAGCTGAGGGACAATTCATTGCGAGCTTCAGTGTCATTCAGTCCCGGACTATCCACAATCTCCACCCCTTTTTGCAGGAAGAGCAGGGGATATTCCACCACGGCATGGCTAACTTGGGGAAAAGCGAGTTGCTTGGATTCTTCTAGCTGTTTGGCTTCGCTAGGGTCAATCGTGTACTTCTGCTTAAAGCTGGCAAAGTCTAAGTGCTCCGGTGGGCGATCGCCTTTGAAGTAGACGGTGACTTGCTTCTCTGGGCCGTAGCGTAATACCGTCAGCAGCGCGGTGCAAGGACTGACATCGCTCGGCAGGAGGTTCTCGCCAATCAAGGCATTGAGCAAGGTGCTTTTCCCCCGCTTCAGGTCTCCCAAAACTAGCAGGCGGAACACCCCTTGGCGCAAGTTTTGGCTCGTCAGGTTCAAATCCTCAATCTCTCTGTTGAGTTCTAACTTGCCAGATACTTGACTGCTCTCCACTTCCGCTCGACTCAACGCAGTGGCAACTTGATCTAAGTGGTGAGCAATCTGATGCCGTACTCTGGCAACTCGATCTAAATCGAGTAACAAACCTTCTGCCTCAACTTGGATGCTCATCGCTTCTGCCTCGATTTCAAGAATATTTTGTTGAATCAATCGCCTTTATGTTCAACGTCGATTCGTGCGATTGGCTGCGCCAACTCTTATCAGATGGTGACGAACCACATGCTCAAAGTGATAAACGTAGGCGGCAACAATCACCCAAACCACTGTCGGGATGGTGAATAAATAGTGGGTTTTATCCCAAGCTAAAAACATGGAATACAGCGGCGAGATCGATCGCCAGGAAGGCAAAAAGGGACTAACAATGCCAATAGTTGTCAGAGTTGCTAACAGAATCACCGCCCAGCCCATCAAGCCTTCCCACCAACTCATCAGGCTGGGGAAGAACCCTAAATCACGCTCCATTTCGGGCGATCGCGTTTCGGGAAAGAAGCGATCGAGAAATAGATGCAATAAGTGATGAAAAATCGCAATGATTGCAATCGGAGAGAGCAGCGCCAAAACACCAAAGGAGATGGCAACGGGAGGCAAAAAGCGAGCCATAAAATAGCCCATTTGCCAAATCAGCCGCACAACAAAGGCAAGGCTGCCTGTCAGCAAAACCAAGAGTACCGCGCTCATCCATGCATTCGGCACCGGAATCCAAGCAGGCCAGTTTTTCATAATTAAAACCCGTGTTTAGAAGACGAAAAATGTGTTTGTCAAAATAGGCTCAGAAAGGATACTCAGCTCACTTCCTACTCTGGACTGACGTTGTGATTGACTCAGCGTCTAGCGCGATCGCCTTCAAAAAACAGTTTGTACGCCACCCAAGCCACGCCTCCCACAATCACTACCCCTGTGAGCCATGTGGCAATCCGAATCGTGACGATCACCGCCACCACAATGCCCATAAACTTAGCCACATTTACGAGTTTCTTAGACCATTGCTGTAATGAGGTTTCCGATGGCTGATGCTTGACCGTTTCGTAGAGCGGAGGTTGATGCTTTTGACTAATTTCAGCCTCTAGCTCACGGAGTCTTAGGGCGTGTTCTCGATCTCTGAGTTCCTGTTCTCGCCGCCGAATTTCTTCTTCTCGGTTGTCCTGGGGGTTCATGGGTAGTGACAGTCCTGAGTGGAGTAGAGTGGGTAAATTCCGAATCGAGACTTAGGGTGAAGCAGGGAACAAACGCTCCACAACTTTAGCCTTCTCAACCTGGTCCTGCCTAGATTAAATTCAAAATTTTTCATTCTAAAGAGGGATGCTGTTCACTCTAGTTTTTGAGGCTGGTGTAAAGATGAATAACTTACGGCAAGACTGAAATATGAGCTAACTCAATCCAAGTTGAACATTGACTCCCGTTGGATCGAGTTTGGCCCTGAGTCAGTAGCCTGAGCAAACTGGTTGGAACTATACAAAAACTTTAAAGAACCCTGCTCGTTAAATCCTGATCTTATCGCCTACACAAGTTAGATTAGGCGATCGCACTTTGCCCTTGAAAACCCTGTAGCAGTTCCGCTGGAATCGGGCGTGGTCGCATGACTTCTCCTGATTGATATCAGCGCGATCGCTCTTTCAGCCTACCGAGTTTTTTGTGATGAAAGCGTGATTCAAGAGATATAGAACTGCTGACGCATGGCTGATAAAAAAGCTATAGAACAAAGATTCTATAGCTAACTGAATATAGCGTTCACAAATTGTTTGTGATGGTGCAACGACCAGCTTAGCAAGGTTGAGTTGCTTTAGAAAATGCCAATCAAAATTGGTAGCGTGAGTATAGATAGCGTTAGCACAATGAAGATGCTAGACCAGTTAAAAAAGTGATTGTCGGTATCGTCAGAGGGCGCAGAGGCGACTTGGAATTGTGCTTCTCGAACGATATCAGAAATCTGTTTAGCATCTCTAACATGATGCAGCGCTTTTCTGTCTCCATTGGGATACTCCACAATAAAGTAGGTTGGTACTCTAATGTGGTCTCCGGTAATGTCTGGAGCATCCACGGCCACTTGCTTGGCCTTTTCTTCAATCGTCTCAGGTTTTTCAGAAATTCTGTCGCCCGGATTAGCAGTACGGTTCTGATTAGATGTGGCGTAGGCAACCATATCAGCCTCCAAAGGTTTGAGCCTAGTGGTTTAAGTTGATTTTATGCAAAAAACACTGGCTGATTTAAGTTCAAACAAGGATTTGATGAATGTTTAAAAGACTTTAGTAACTCTGCAGATTTTGTGAACTAAAGTAAAAATGTTGGTCTTAAAGCTGTGGAAAGATAACATATATTTTTTGGTGAATTCTTAAGATAATTGGTAGAAGAAGTTCAAGAATAAATCTGGTTAAATAGTTTCACTGAGTCTAAAGAAAACCAGAAAATTAACGGCTTATTTGTGTCATCCAGTCGGTGGATTTCTAGCCGCGATCGCCTCTTTCCCCAGAAATCTTGACATTATGTACTTTCTTAGTACATTTGTTCTTAATGCATTTGCATCTGTTGAGATGAACTTCCGGAGGCTAGGAACCGATGATTCAGCCCTATGTGGGCAATGCTGCTGATTGTTATGTCAGTAGTTTAGCGATGTGTTTGTTGGGTGCTGGTGCAAATCGAGCGGATCTCCCTGCTTCTGGCTTTTTGGAATGCTTGACGGGTATGCCTTTCGGTCATACTTATTTTCGCTTCCAGGGACAACCTCAAATGTTTTTTAGTAGCCCTGAGAATGATCCAGATACAGGATTAACTCAAGCCTTGAAAATCTTAGGTTGGACTTGTCAAGAATGGTATGGAGAAGATCCATCAGAAGCGATCGCTCATCTACAACAAGCGGTGCAGCGATCGCCTGCTTTAGTTGGTCCTGTTGATCAAGGCTATCTATCCTACAATCCCAACTGTCGCAATTTGGCAGGCACTGATCATTTTGTCGTGGTGTTGGCAGTTGAGGCGGATTGGGTATGGCTACACGATCCGGCGGGATATCCCTATGCAGTGCTGCCGATATCCGAATTCCTTTTGGCATGGCAAGCAGAGCAAATTCCTTATCGTCCTGGGCCGCATACCTTTCGCAGCCAATTTCGGCAGTTACGGTCTCCGCTCGCGACGGAAATGGTGATTCGGATGCTGCCAGTTATGCGATCGCATATTGCCCTAGATCCTAAGGGAGCCAAGATTTGGGGAGAGGCAGGTCCAGCGATTTATGGCAGTGTGCAGGCACTTCAGTATTTGGCTCAAGACCTACAGGGCAAGGTAATCCCAGAAATGGCAGGGGTATTGAGCAGTTTTGCCTTGCCACTCGCCGCTTGTCGCACACTACAGGCAGCAATTTTCTTACAAATTGGCGACCAACTAGCAGCCGCCGAAACTTTAGAGCAGCAGGCTCTACTTTTGAGTCAGGCGCAGTATTTTGCTGTGCAGCAACAGTGGTTAAAAGTGGCGCAATTGGTAGAGCGTTTGGCAGAGCTAGAAAGTAAGCTCATCGAAATTCTTTGAGTTCAAGCTTTGGGTTTCCAAGTTAACTCATCTCTCTGGCTAAAGGTAAAGGCTTTTCTGCCTTGGGCTTTTTCCGCACTTTAGCCATCAGTGTCCCGACTTGGCTCAGGTCTACATTACCGCCACTGATGATGACGCCGATGCGAGCGTTGGGCACTGAGACCACCCCTTCTAGAAGCGCAGCGGCAGCTAAAGCCCCAGTAGGTTCTACTACAATCTTCAGGCGTTCCCAGAGCCAGAACATGGTTCTTAAAATTGCAGTTTCGGAGACTGTCACCATGTCATGCACATAATGCAGCACCAAAGGAAACGTGACTTGACCTAAAGCAGGGGTTCTGGCTCCATCAGCCACGGTATCTGGATTATGCACAGTTTGTAGAGTGCGGCTGTAAAACGAGCGAGTGGCATCATCGGCGCGGGCTGGTTCTACCCCGATCACCTGGCACTGTGGGGAGAGAGTCTGAGCCGCGATCGCACAGCCAGAGAGCAACCCACCACCCCCACAGCACACCAAAAGGAGATCCAGTGGCCCCACTTCTTCAATCAGCTCCTTAGCGGTGGTGCCTTGACCTGCTACCACATGAGGATGATCAAACGGCGGAATTAAGGTGAGATCGCGATCGCCCACTAAGCTCTGACTCAACTCTTCCCGCGAAGTGGTTTGGCGGTTATAAAGTACTACTTCCGCACCATACTCTCGCGTAGCCGCTTGTTTCACAGCTGGAGCATCCTCTGGCATCACAATAGTGGTGGGAATCCCTAGAATTTTTCCGGCTAAGGCGATCGCTTGGGCATGATTGCCAGATGAGTAAGCCAAAACCCCTTGTTGGCGCTGCGCCTCTGTGAGCTGAGCCATTGCGTTGTAAGCACCCCGAAACTTGAATGAGCCTGTGCGTTGGAAGTTCTCGCACTTGAAGAAGACCTGGCTTTGAGTCCGCTGATTCACGGTTTGTGATGTGATCACAGGCGTTCTGGTGGCTTGGCTCGTTAATCTCTGAGCAGCGCTAGCCACATCGTCGTATGTGACTAACAAGGCTTCAGGGGTTGCGGTTGATGCAGAATCATTCATGGAGAGATTCTAGATAATTTGACCTGCCTACTGCGAAAATTTGCTATGGTGGCATCTCTACTGTCTTGTGCCTACCATTGATAAGAGTGTGTTAAGCCAACCACAAGCAGATGTGATTTGTCCTCAATACCTAGATAGATCCACTGAAGCCTAGTAAATGGGTATGCTAGATCTAGACTCTGGCTTTGAAGGAGCAGGATGCCCAAACTTTTACAAGGATTGATGCACGGAGCGATCGCCCTAGTATTCGCCGCATCGCTAGTTGGGTGTGCAACTGAAAGTGAACCGCCACAAGCTAACACACCTGGCCTACCTCCGGTCAACAAAGCTAAGAATGCCGCTCAGGATGCTCAGCAGAAAGCATCAGAACGAGAGCAAGCAGACCCAGAAAAGCAATCAGAGCCATCAGGGGAGTAAGGTGTTGGCTTCAACCTAACAACCATCTCGCAATCTTGTAGAGGTATTCCTGGTATTGGCTGGAGCCAGTAGATCTATCTAGAGTGTTGCTCACAACATCAGGTTTACATCGACGACTATGCCTGTGATAGAGACGACTTCAGGCCCAACATGTCTCACTTGAAGGAGGCTAAGCTACTTGCCTTCAAGTTAAATCTAGAAATAGCTTCCTTTAAATCCTCCTGTTGTATATGTTTCCTGTGTCCCCGTCCCAAGACAAGCTAGAGCCTAGTCCCCGCCCATTCATTTCTCCTGCTTACAGACAAGCTTTAGAGCCTTATACCGAACCTGAGTCCTTAGAACTGTCCGACCACAAGCCGCCCATTACTCAGCTAGCGATCGCCACTTCTACCACGACCTTAGTTTCTAGACCTCATCGGGTTGAAGTTGCCTTGGCGTGGCTGGTTGCGGGTATCTGCATGTTAGGAGCCACTTCTACTTGGAACATGGCTTTCACAGATACTTCTGCTACCCAACGACCTCAAACGCCCCTAGAGCAATCCGGTAGCTAAGCGATCGCTCTGGACTGGCCTCCAAAAGTCAATCCTGAATCTCTGTTTTAAGAGGCAGTTTCTATGAATCGCCACTGGCTAAAAATAGGTATTGCTGCTGGCTTAATGGTAGGGCTAGTCCTGTTGCCAGGGCGTTTAGCTGCTCAATCTACAGCTCTTTTGGAATCGCGTCTGTCACGGTTAGAGTCAGAGAATTATCAGTTGAGAGCCGAGATTAACCGCCTCCAGTCTCAGATCTACAGCTTGAGTCGTCCCGGAACGCGATCGCCTGAACCGCGCAATTCTGCTGCACCTGCCACTCCTCCGCCCAGATCCGCTGTTTCAAACACACCCATTGTGGAGCGGTTGGCAACTCTGCTGGTTGAGCTAAAAGAGCGAGTCACGAAGGTTGAAGCTCGCATGACTCGTTTAGAAAAAGCGAATGCTGCTCCGCGATCGCCCTAACGCCCAGCTCTTTCTCTCGTCCGCCAGGAGAGTTAGATTGAAAGGGAATCTTACAGCCACCCATATGAGTGACGCGCATTCTCAGCCACCATTCAGTTCCAAACCTGGGCTTCTATCTCAACTGGTTTGGATGTCCACAGGTGCGATCGCTCTCATCGCTCTGATGATGTTGCTGGGTATGTGGCGTTCTGGTCAGCAGTTTTGGCTAGACTTTCAAGCGTTGTGGCGTCCTGCTGCACCAACTCCCCAAATTGATGTGCGATCGGTCAC
>DATNPE010000190.1:0-2674 GCA_036703355.1 Allocoleopsis sp.
TGATCTGAAAGCCAAGGGTCCGTAAAAGTACGAGATCCACTCTGATTAATTGGGGTAAAAATCAGCACAAAATTCATCGTAACTTGTTGTACGCCTCATGGTTATTTAGCAATTAATGGGCACCCTAAGTAAGGCTGTAGAAATCATTAAGTCTGTACAGCGGATGCAGGGACCTAGGTAGCATGGGCGGTAATCAAACCAATAACCCTCTACTCCAGTAGTGTTCCCTGACTAAACTACTTTGTGGGGAGAGCCGTGATGCCAGAAAAAATTTTGCTAGCTGCTACCATTACCTTTGCTTTAAATTTATTTCTAGGAGGTAACTGGTCACCATCCACCCCAGTCTCTGAAAAAGCTCAACTTCCTGACACCTCCCGACTGGCCAACACCTTAGAAGCGCAAGAAACGTTACCTTTCGGCTTCATCAAGCCACCGATGCTGTAGCTTTTGTTGCTGGATATTAACGAAACCTTGCCCAGATGAAAACAATCTGGCAATCCTCAAAGTAGTATTGAGATGTTGTCAACCAAAACCATGTGCAAGATGCAGGATGCCCAACTCTAAATAAAGAATGGAGCTGAATTGAGTAGGCCCAACTTCCAAATATTTAGAGTAAACAATCACTAAGGCGAGCCTGAGGAACGCTTGGGAACTCTCTGAATCTGCTTGCGTCAAACAGAACAGGAATGTTCTAGACCCAGATTCCACCCATGAGTCACTCTCTTCCTGTATCCTGGTCAACGGTTGAGGCGAATGCCCCTCTAGTGCCAGTGCAACCCGAAAAACTCTCGAACTACGATTTGATTTTGCAGTGTCAAGCAGGGCTGCGTCCCGATCGCTCGGCATTCGCTGAACTAATGCGGCGGTATCAATCCCACGTCGAACGGGTGTTGTACCATCTGGCTCCCGATTGGCAAGATCGCTCAGACCTAGCTCAAGAAGTCTGGATTCGGGTCTACCGCAACGTCAAGCGCTTAAACGACCCCGTGAAGTTCCGGGGTTGGCTCAGCCGCATTGCCACCAACTTGTTCTACGACGAACTGCGGAAGCGCAAACGGGTATCAGAGCCAATCTCTCTCGATGCACCACGGGCGATGGATGATGGTGAAATGGATTGGGAGATTGCTTCTGCTGATCCAGGCCCAGAAGAACACTTAACAACCCGCGAGTTTTACGACCAGCTCCGTGAGGCGATCGCGGATTTACCTGAAGTTTTCCGTACCACCATCGTGTTGCGCGAAATTGAGGGGATGGCCTATGAAGAGATTGCTGAGATTACAGGCGTTTCCTTGGGCACTGTAAAGTCTAGAATTGCTCGTGCTAGACAACGGCTACAATTTCAATTGCAAAATTATTTAGACGGACAGTAGAGACAGTCATACCAACTATAAGAGATAGGTTGAGGTTTTCTGACTTAGGAACAGTGTCAGCCCAGAGTTGTTCTTTTATGATTGGTCTATGAGACTGAACGGTTTGTGAACTTTGGTGTGTTTTCCCTAGCGTGACCTGGTAGTGATGTAAGAATGATGCCTGAATTTGAGTCCCGTAACCGCTCTGAACCTCCATCCTCTGAGGATGGTTTCACTGGACAGATTGATAATCCCCATCAACCTACGGGTGCCCTTTCTATGCTCCAACGCGATCGCTTTGAGTTATTGAGTGCTTACTTAGACGGTGAAGTGACCGCCGCAGAACGTAAGCAAGTCGAAGAGTGGCTAGCCACTGACCCAGTGGTGAAGCGCTTGTACAGTCGCTTGCTAGAGCTGCGCCAAGGGTTGCAATCGATGCCAGTACCCGCAGCTAGCCAATCGGTAGAGCAAACTGTGGATGCCGTATTTAAGCGAGTCAACCGTCGGCCTAAGCAACTTCTGCTTTGGGGTGGTGCAGCGGTGGCCGCACTGTTTGTGGGCGCAGTTTCAGGACTTCTCCCTGGCAGCAACTCTTTCAGCCCTCAGTTTGCTCAGTCTCCCATTGAAGGATCGGGTACAGCTCAAAATGCTCAACTGCCTCCGGCACAAGCCGTTAATTCTGACGCTTTGATGATTGCGTTAGACCAGCCTGTGGTGCAAATTCCCAAGGCTCCGGTTTCGATGCCTGCCGATGCGGTGGAAGATATTCACAACGACTCTAACGACAACATTCGTTAATGAGAATCAGCGGTTGAGGAGCTAGCGATCGCAGTTCTCAACTCTTTAGGCAATCAAATCAGGTCATAAAAGGGGTAAAGCAGGGGTGGAAGCTGTTTTACCTCTTTTGTTTATGCGCTCCAAACTCCATGAGGTATCAAAACTCCTCCCAGTCGCTGCACGCGGTTTGGGTGCATTAGGTAAGCCCAAGCATCGCCCAGAGGTTTCCCCTCTGAATCGCAAACGGCAATGATTTCTCGCTGATATTCGTTCTGCTCTGGCGATCGCCCTGGGACAAAATCTTCTAAGGCATCCAACCGGGACAAAATAGCTGGGTCTTCAAAGTGCAACAGGAATCCATGCACCGTTTGAGTTCCAGCGGTCATAGCTGGGTAGCCCAAGGATAGGGCAAAGAGCTGACCCCGGGCGATCGCAGGGATTTCGGCTGTGACCTTACCTGCACAGTAGCGCTGGTAATTCACCTCTCCGGGCTTGAGGGTGCCGTAGACAAAGACTTGCAAGAAATCCATTGGGTAACGTAATAGACT
>DATNPE010000191.1:0-7775 GCA_036703355.1 Allocoleopsis sp.
ATGCTGGCTGCTGTTACCTTCGGTTTCGGAGTAACGCTCATAGCAGCCCTCCCACTTTGTGCAGTACAACCGCTGCAACCTGTGACCGCTTCTGTTTCCCGATCGACGGCCCTCGGCATTGATGACAAGCTCTGGGCTGAGCCAGGTCAACGGGGAGATCGGGCGGCTTTACTGGCTGCGATCGATCACAGTTTGGCGTACCTGCAAACTCCCAAGGCTACAGCAGATTACCAGAAGTATGCTGTATCAGGAATTACTCGCGATCGCGTGCGGCGCAGCTTAATTAGGTTCCGCCAGCTCGTCGTAAAAGCTCGGTCTACGACAGAGCTACAAGCAACAGTGCAGCGAGAATTTGTGTTTTATCAGTCTGTGGGTAAAGACAATCAAGGTGCGGTGGCTTTTACAGGCTACTTTGAACCCACCTATGCCGCAAGCCGTGTCCGTACCGCCGAATATCGCTATCCCCTGTTTCGAGCGCCAGCTAATTTAGCTCAATGGCCTAAAACTCAGCCAACCCGCGCCCAGCTAGAAGGCAAGGATGGGCTGCAATTTACTAAAGGGCCACTCAAAGGTCTAGAACTGGTTTGGTTACGCGATCGCCTAGAAGCCTTTCTGATTCAAGTTCAAGGGTCTGCCCGTCTGCAAATGACCGACGGCAGTACCATGACCGTTGGTTTTGCGGGCAAGACGAACCATCCTTACACCGGAGTGGGTCGGGAGTTAGTTAAAGATGGCAAGATGCGACTGGAAGATCTAACGCTGCCCAATTTGCTAGCGTACTTTCAGCAGCATCCGGAAGACCTCGATCTTTATTTGCCACGCAATCGCAGTTTTGTCTTCTTTCGAGAAACCTATGGAGCCGCCGCTACCGGAAGTTTAGGCGTACCTGTAACGGCTGAGCGATCGATCGCCACCGACAAATCGCTCATGCCACCGGGGGCTTTGGCTTTGATTTATACCCAACTGCCCAAGCAAAGCGCTTCTGGAAAACTAGAACAACGTCCCGTGAGCCGCTATGTTCTGGATCAAGATACGGGAAGTGCCATTAAAGGCCCAGGCCGAGTTGATATTTTTATGGGAACTGGCGTCAAGGCGGGCGATCGCGCAGGTCTGACCAATTCCACGGGGCAACTTTACTATCTCTTGCTGAAGCAGTAGCCTCCATTTCTACGGACTGCTGTTGAGGTTGTACCCTGTCTATAGAAGTGTCTTGCGATCGCAGAAGGAAGCCAGCTACTGAAATCTAAATTGCCGTTGCTGCATGACCCTCCCTTTTAACCAGTCGGGCGTTTAGACAGAGACCTCAAGCCTGCAATAGTAGCGCCTATGGAAGCCTCTTTTGAAATTACACTGCTGATGATCATTACGGTCATCGCAGGCATTAGTGCTCAAGTCATTGCTGAGTTTTGCAAAGTACCGAGCATTGTTTTTTTATTGCTCTTTGGTATTTTGCTAGGCTCCGATGGCTTGAATATTCTTCATCCACACTTACTAGGCACTGGCTTAGAGGTGATTGTTTCTCTGTTCGTCGCCCTGATTTTATTTGAGGGGGGACTGAATCTCGAACTGGGAGAACTGGGCCGAGTTTCAGGCAGCTTGAGAAACCTGGTGACCATCGGCACTTTGATTACTTTGGTAGGTGGCGGGATTGCCGCTTATTGGCTGAGCGAATTCCCTTGGCCGATCGCATTTCTTTATGCTTCTCTGGTTGTGGTCACGGGGCCAACCGTGATTAGCCCCCTACTGAAGCAAGTGCAGGTCGATCGCCAGGTGGCAGCGTTGCTAGAAGGCGAAGGCGTGCTGATTGACCCAGTGGGAGCCATTCTAGCCGTTGTTGTGCTCAACATTATTCTCAACGGCGATGCCGACCCAGTGTTAGTCATTAGCGGCCTAATGCTACGGCTGGGCATTGGCGGCGGCATTGGTCTGGTCGGTGGCCTCTCACTCGGTTTCGTGATTAAGCGCGCTCGATTTCTCTCCGATGACCTGAAAAACTTGATTGTTTTGGCAGGGCTGTGGGGCTTGTTCGGTTTGGCCCAAATGCTCCGTAGCGAATCAGGTTTAATGGCAACTGTTGCCGCAGGCATGATGTTGCGGGCCTCCTCGCTACCAGAAGAGCGCCTGATTCGCCGTTTTAAGGGTCAATTAACCACACTGGCCGTTTCGGTTCTATTTATTTTGCTCTCAGCCGATCTCTCGATCGCCAGTATTTTTGCTTTAGGCCCAGGGGGAGTCCTGACGGTCTTAGTTCTAATGTTTGTTGTCCGCCCAATCAATATCTGGCTTTGCACCTCTTGGAGCAGCACGATGAATTGGCGACAAAAGCTATTTCTCTGCTGGGTAGCACCTAGAGGGATTGTCTCAGCCTCGGTGGCTTCTTTATTCTCTATTTTGCTAACTGAACGAGGCATCAACGGTGGCGATGCCATCAAAGCTTTGGTCTTTTTGACCATCCTCATGACTGTCTTTCTGCAAGGGCTGTCTGCGGGTTGGGTAGCGCGCTGGTTAGGCATTACCTCCACGCAGGCCACAGGCGCAGTCATTATTGGTTGTAATCCCCTCAGTCGTCTTTTAGCGCGCCTATTTGAGGAGCGGGGGGAATCAGTGGTGTTGATTGACACCGATGCCGAAGCTTGCCGTTTAGCCGTCGAGGAGAACTTGCGGGTATTTGTCAGCAGCGGGCTGGACGCTGGAGTCTTAGAAGAGGCAGGGCTGGGTTCGGTCGGTACTTTCCTGGCCATGACCAACAACGGCGAAGTCAATGTAGTGCTGGCTCAACGCGCCGCTGAGGAGTTTCATCCGCCTCGCGTCTTGGCAGTTTTCCCCCGTGATCCGCAAGCCAGTGCCACGAACAACAGCCACAAAGTGAATCAAGCGTTTATTCCAGAGGTGCCAATCAAAACTTGGAATGAGTACCTGACTAGCGGTGCGGTGAAGCTCGGAGAAACCGTCCTGAGAGAAGAAGGATTCACCTTTCAGCAAGCACATCTACAAGCTTTGATTCGCTCTGGTGAGTTGATTCCTTTGCTGCTAGAACGCAACCAGCATTTACAGATTATGCCTGCACAACAAGAGTGGGAAGCGGGCGATCGCATCATCTATTTGCTACACGATCCCCGCCCCAAACTGCTGAAATTACTCTCTGGCGCAACTCAACCTCGCCTCACGGTAGAGAAACTCACCGAAGTCGAAGAAGTGCCGATGCCTGCTCCTGTCTTAGAGCCAGAGCCTACCTTGATCCCAAGTCAAACCCAGGAACGGGAAACAGAAGCATTACAGCCACCCGCTTCTAGTTAAGCTAGTCAGGCTGAATTAGGACAATTCTGCGTCCAGGTTGGTACCGCTGAGATCGGCTTGTTGCGTTTCTTTTTCTTGTAGCAGTAAGCTAGCCAGGTGAATCACTGCTAGCAACACCGCCCCGATCGCCAGTAGGTAGCTGTGCAGCGTATATAAATGCTCAACGGTGACTGTGTTGACAGCGCCGCCTCCAGTCAAAATTTCTCGTAGGGAAGGACCAATCAGGGGAATGGCCTGGATGGTTTCTAGTTCAATTTTGAAGCGCCAATAGCCGAGTTGATTCCAGCCCAAAATCATGGCGGTCCAACCCAGGGCGATCGCCGTTAGTGTCAGCAAAATGCCACTAATCCAAGCTGTCAACCAACTGGGACGAAAGCGCTCCCCCAGAAACATCACCACAATCTGGACAAGGGAGATAGCGATGATCCCGTTGCCAGCAATATTATGCAGATTTTGGATCAGCCAGCCATTGGACACCTGAGTGGTAATCAAGCGCAGTGACTCATAGGCTCCACCTGCTGTAGGCTCGTAATAAAAGGCTAATAGAATCCCTGTAACCGCTGCTATCAGACTGAGAGTCAGAACAGCTACAGCCAAAACCGTAGCGAGTCGCTGCCAAACCAAAGCGTACTGCACGTTTTTCATGGCTCGTCAATGTGTAGTTTTGTAACCTTTAAGCTAACAAAGGATTGAAGCAGCAGCCACTCTATCTCAGGTTGCAGAATCTAGCACAAAAACGTTTGCTGGAAACAATACTGATTTGAACTGCGAAGGCAACTTTTAGCACAGCGGCTCTGTCTCTCCTATACAGTCAATCGTTGCCCGACCTGTCATTTTGAGAACAAATGCTTTTAATCTAAGCAGCCAATGCTTTTAATAAAGGTGAAGTCAGAGCTTAAAATACTGGGGCTAAGATTTGAGTGCGTACTGTTTTAGTGCCGAGTCAGAAATCGGTTGTTGATGCCTGAGCGGAGCGGATTGTCACGGTTATGTCTTACTGGTCCTTCGTTAAGTCTCTGCCCATCGTGTTGCGTCAGCCCACCGGAATTGCCACCCTTGCTTCCGTTGGGGTTCATGGGCTGCTCTGGGTCGTTCTGCCTGTCTTACCTTTGTCTTCTAAAACCACTGAATCTGAAGCTCAAAGACCTGTACAACTGGTAGAGCTGACACCTGCCGAGCAGAGCCGCTTACCCAGCTTTGCTGCTCCTCAGATCTCCTTACCCCCCCTGCCCAAAACGACCAACTTGTTTCCCTCGCTACCGTCTTTACAGTCCTCAAATTCGCTGCCCTCTGCCAGTTCATCCCCCTACAACATCCCCCTTTTTCCTCCACCTTCCTCAGGCTTCACATTATCTCCCGCTCTACCACTACCCGCCCCGGTAGGAGTGCCCACTACTCAAATTCCGATTCCAGACACACCCAGCACTTCTGAAGCTCCGCGATCGCTTGGGCGGAACATTGGGCCTGAAGATCTATCAGGTTTGGATAAGATTCAACAAAATTCTCAAGCCCTCCAGTCCCAGAACCTGCCACAATTTCCATCTCTAGAAGCCTTTGCTCCCGAAAACTTCACTCCCCCACCCACACCCCCCAGTAAGACTGAACCGACAACTCCACCCTCTGAATCTCCCACCAATTCCCCAGCCCCGAATAATCCACCAGAACCAACTACCCCTCCAACTCCAACTCCTGCTTCACCTGAAGGAACAGAGCAAGCGGCTGCACCAACTGCCCCTCCCCCGACCCCCGGCGCAAGGCCCGACAAAATCCCTGCAGCGGCGATCGCCCGACTTCGCGAAGCCCAACAACGCCAGCAAGAACTTTATGCACGCGATTCTGTTGGTACTACCAGAGAAACGGTCACAGGTAACTTAGAAGCGTGGTCTAGAGAAACTTCGGAAATAACAGGTAAGGATTGGAAGCCATTAGAACTACAGCCGAATTACCCTCCCCAGGCGTGTCCTCGCAAGTTAGAAGGTCAAGCGAGCCTTGGGGTTGTCGTAGACGGTGAAGGCAAGATCACAGATGGTCCAGACTTAATTCAAGGGACAGGCTATCGACTCCTCAACTTACGGGCAGAGGAAATCGTTAGTGCTTATGAGTTTGAAGCAACTGGTGAGCCTCAGGCATATCTAGTGACCCTACCCTTTACCTATACGAGTGAGGCTTGTGCTGATGCTCCAGCGGAGGAAGCACCCCTTAGCTAAGTTTTTGTTTGAACTTGTGTAACAAATTTTGTAAATTTGTTACTAATAGCTTGGGCTGCCTCAGCAGATATGGCTTTAGACCCTTCGTTTACAGAGCAATTAATCAGTGCGGCTGACTCACTGTTTCAGTATTTGGAGCAGTTTAGTCAGGCGAAGGTTCTTGTCGTTGGCGATTTGACCCTTGACGAGTTTCTGACGGGCCAAGTTGAGCGGATTTCTCGTGAAGCTCCGGTGCTGATTATCCGCCATGAGCACACGAGGCAAGTTCCGGGAGGCGGGGCCAACGCAGTTTACAACTTTGCTCAGCTAGGGGCACAAGTCAAAGCGGTAGGACTCATCGGCAAGGATGAGCAAGGGCGAGTGATTCGCGAAATTTTTGCTCAGGCTGGGATTGATACGCAAGGCGTTTTAATTGACCCCCATCGTCCGACTGTGACCAAAACGCGCATTTCGGGTCATGCTCGCCAGTCGGTGACGCAGCAAATTGTCCGAGTCGATCGCAAATCCGACGCGCCCCCAGAATTGGAGTTACAACTGCAACTCGCCCAGTATATTCAGCAACATAGCTCCACGGTAGATGCCGTAATTTGCTCTGATTATGGTGATGACACTCTCACCCTGCCTGTGATTGCCGCCGCCCTACAACACCCCCGCACCATTGTGGATACCCAAAAGGAACTCAGCCGTTACCGAGGCGCGATGTTGTTTACACCCAACTTACCAGAAGCGGAACAAGCAGTGGGTTATGCGATCGCTACTCCCCAAGATTTGAGTCGAGCGGGACGTGATCTTTTAGACTTAACAGAGGCGCAAAATATTTTGATCACTCGTGGGGAAGCAGGCATGACCCTGTTTGAGCAGTCAGGGCGAGAATCTCATATTCCAGCTTTCAATCGCACGGATGTATTTGACGTGACTGGGGCAGGTGATACGGTCGTGGCGGCCTTAACCTTGGGGCTAACGGTAGGAGCCTCTGTGTGGGAAGCTGCGGTTTTGGGTAACTTAGCGGCCAGCATTGTCGTGCGGCAATTTGGTACTGCAACAACCACTACATCTGCGATTCAAGTAGCCCTGCAAAATTTACTGAATCAAGCATCCCTACTTTAGGGCTGATCTAGAACCCAAAGCGTTGCTGAATCAATTTTTACCACAAGCAAAAACCTGGAGATCACGAGCGACATGACAGAGACAGGCAAAGGCAGACAGACAGACCAAAAACCTCAGCGCCGTCATCCCCGCCGCATCATCATCACGGGAGGAGCTGGGTTTATTGGCTCCAATTTCGTCCACTATTGGTGCGATCGCTATCCCGAAGATCGCGTGATTGTGCTGGATGCTCTGACCTATGCTGGCAACCTGCGGAATCTAGACAGTTTAGAGGAGCGGCCCAATTTTCGTTTTGTTCAGGGAGACATCTGCGATCGCCTGCTGATCGATGCGCTGCTGAAGCAAGAAAAAGTGGACACGATCGCTCACCTAGCTGCCGAATCCCATGTCGATCGCTCGATTTTAGCGCCCGGTGCCTTTGTCCGTACCAATGTCGTTGGTACTTTCACACTCCTAGAAGCCTTTCGCCAACATTGGGACACCCACAAACAACCCAGTCATTACCGCTTCTTGCACGTCTCTACGGATGAAGTCTACGGCAGCTTAGGTGCTGACGACCCAGCTTTTAGCGAAACCACGCCCTACGCCCCCAACAGCCCTTACTCCGCCTCTAAAGCAGGGAGTGATCATTTCGCGCGGGCCTACTACCACACCTATAACCTACCCACTCTCATCACCAACTGCTCGAACAATTACGGCCCCTATCACTTCCCCGAAAAGTTGATTCCCTTGATGTGCATCAACATTCTGCTGGGCAAGTCACTACCTGTGTACGGCGATGGCCAAAACATTCGGGATTGGCTCTATGTGGAAGACCATTGCCGCGCCCTAGACACTGTGATTCACAAGGGTCAGGCAGGGGAAACTTACAACATCGGTGGCAACAACGAAGTCAAAAACATTGACTTAGTGAACATGCTGTGTAAGCTGATGGACGAACTAGCTCCCGAGTTGCCTGTACGCCCCAGCCAAAAGTTGATTACTTATGTCAAAGATCGCCCAGGGCACGATCGCCGTTACGCCATTGATGCCAGCAAAATTAAGACAGAACTGGGTTGGGCTCCTCAAGAAACCGTTGAGGCAGGCTTACGCAAAACCGTGCAGTGGTATCTAGAACACCCTAGTTGGTGGAAACCCCTGCTCTCAGAGGAATATCAAGCCTAC
>DATNPE010000192.1:0-3861 GCA_036703355.1 Allocoleopsis sp.
TGTGCTGCCTTTTTTTGCTGCGGAGCTGCCAGAACTACGGGAAGCGGCCATTACGACTCTGCGCTATCTCAATCAAGTCGATCGCTGCCAACCTGCTCTGATACTCCTACAAGATGCATCTGAGACCGTGCGACGAGCAGCGGCTTTAACCTTGGGGCATTTAACGGATGCAGAAGTGGTGCCTTTGTTGAGCCAAGCTCTGACGACTGATGCTGATTGGCAGGTCCGCCGAAATGCGGCTAAATCCTTGGCGATTCATGCAGCACCAGCAGCCATCCCGACGCTTCAGCAAGCCTTGGGCGATGAGCATTGGCAAGTCCGCAAGGCTGTGGCCCAAGCGCTCCAGAAGACGCCTGATGAGCAGGTCATGCCTGCTTTAGTGAGAGCTTTGGCAGATGAATATTCGGATGTCCGACGAGAAGCCGCGATCGCCTTGGGCAACTTAGCGCATCCTGCGGCGATTCATCCGTTGCAACAGGCGCTAGATGACCCGGACCGAGATGTCTGCATCTACGCCCAACGAGCCATCCAAAAAATTCAGAACTCCCTTAACGCCACTCCTAATGTCTAGCCACTCTTCTCCTTTTCGCTCTACCAGTCTCGCCGAAGCTCCCTCTGAGGTTGCTCCCGATCCATTCTTGCTGGCGCGTCAATCGGATGTGGTGACTCGCCTGAAACAGGTGATAGATCCCATCCTCAAGAATGACATTGTTAGCTTGGGGATGGTGCGTAATCTCCGGATTGTGGAAGATTATGTTTATCTGCGGCTTTATGTGGGGGCACATCAATCAGAATTGGAAGCCAAGGTGCGATCGCGTTTGTCTGATTTGACTTGGTGCAAGAAGCTCTATGTGCAGCTTTGTACTATTCCAGGTGTCAAGACTACACTAGCGATTTCTAGCGGTAAAGGAGGGGTTGGTAAATCAACGGTGTCGGTCAACTTGGCCGCAGCCTTGGCGCAGCAAGGAGCAAAAGTGGGGATTTTGGATGCTGATGTCTATGGCCCTAATATTCCGCAGATGTTGGGTCTGAATCAAACCGAAGTGCAGATTGTGGAGACTCCCACAGGACAAAGGTTTGTACCGCTAGAAGCGCATGGCATCAAGGTGATGTCGGTGGGGCTGTTGGCTGAACCCGATCATCCCTTGGCTTGGCGCGGGCCTGTGCTGCACAAAATCATCACTCAGTTTATTCAAGAGGTAGCGTGGGGTGAGTTAGATTATCTCTTGATAGATCTCCCGCCTGGTACCGGAGATGCCCAAATTACGATTATTCAGGAAAGTCCCATTCGAGGGGTCTTGCTGGTTACGACTCCCCAGCAGGTTGCAGTGGCCGATGTTCGTCGGAGTATCCATATGTTTCGGCGGGTGGGGGTTCCGGTGTTGGGCATTATCGAGAACATGAGCTATCTGGTTTGTGGCAATTGTGGCGATCGCACCCCCATCTTTGGTAGTGGTGGAGGGCAGCAGCTAGCCACTGAGTTGCAAGCGCCTCTACTGGGAGAAGTGCCAATCGCGGCTCCTATTTGTCAGGGTGGAGATGCGGGTCAACCGATCGCGATCGCCGATCCTCAGGCTTTAGCCAGCCAAGTATTTCAACAAATTGCGATCGGCTTGCAGCAAACGTTTCAGCCTTCTGGAATCAATGCCTAGTCTGGAACGGTAGCGGCTGGAGTTGTGTCTATTTCTACAGCTCCTTCCCTACCCCCAGCATTACTGTATGTCCCGTTGGTTTCCCCTCTGCCTCTCTCTCAGCCTTTGCACGATCTCACTTGCTCAAAATCTAGTCTTCCTGCCGTCTCCGGCGATCGCTCAATCTACTACAACCGCTGTTTGTAACCCAGAAGCATTTTTAGAAAACCAATTTTTTATCCTTCTGGATCAAGCTCGTAATGACTTGAATGCCAATGATCTGGAAACTGCGGCTCGTTCTTTTCAATCTGCCTTACCGTTGGCTTTGCAGTTGAGCAATGTGCGTCAAGCTGAGTTGCTGCAGCAGTGGGTGTTAGATGCCAATGAAGGATATCCTACCTCACGATTGCAACGGTTGATGCCACCGAATTCAACAGCATCCTCGGCTACCTTGCGGCTACTGTTAGACCAGCTTTTGCAACTCACGAATCGTCTCACGGCTAGCCGTAGTTTTGTTAAAACTAAGTCTCTGGCAGCGATCGCCCAACAATATCTCACACTCAATCAGCCTCAACAGGCAGCCCTAGCTTTGGGTCAGGCTCAGCAGGCTGCTCGCTCGATTCAAGGGCCGATTTTTACAGCCCAAGCTCTAACCGATGTGGCAGCAGGCTATGCAGCGTTAAGTTTAAGTAAAACTGCGGCTACGAGCCAAGCGCAAACGTCTCAGGCCGTCTTGACACAAGTTGAGCAGGCAATGCAGCAGATTCCACCCAATACGTCTGAACCGTTACAAGCCGCACTCTGGCCTCGATTGGCAGCCATCTATGCTCAGATTGGTGACTACGCCAAGGCCAATCAAACTGTTGCTAGATTGCCTAAAAATTCCGAGTCTCAATCCTTTGCCCAGCGAGGCGTGGTCGAAGCTTATATTGCAGCTCAAAAACTCAGTGCTGCCGAACAATTAGCGCAAGCGATCGCCACACCTGTCCAAAAAGGATTTGCCCTAGGAAAACTTGCTGTCGGATACAGTCAAGCCAAGCAGCCTCAGAAAGCGACTCAACTGCTCAGCCAAGCCGTGCAACTGGCGCAATCTTCCAAAGTCGCTCTAGACCCCATTGCCCAAGAAGCGTTGCTCAAAACTTTGGTGGAATCTTATCTGCAAGTAGGACAACGGGATCAAGCCCTGAAGCTGGCTACAACGTCCCTCAAAGGGTCTCAAGCTGAAGCAATCAGGGCTGTAGCGATCGCCTACACCCAAGCAAGGCAAACAAAGTCAGCTCAGCAATTACTCTCAGAGCGACTCAGCGCCATCCTGGCCCTTCCAGATGACTGGGAGCGGCGGGGGGAACTGCCAAATTTGGTGCAACTGATTGTGGATACCCGACAATTTGACTGGGTACGGCAAGAATGGCCTCGTCTTGCCAAAATTGATGGGGGTTTGACTGATGAGTCAGTTGAAAAAATCGCTCTAGCCTACGCCCAGACAGGACAATATCGCCAAGTGGTGCAATGGGTCAAGCAACTGCCGCTGAGCGATCGCCCTTTGCTACAAATTAAGCTCAGGACCGCGATCGCGCGGGTAGCTCACCGTCAGGGTGAAACTCAGTGGGCGAATGGATTGCTTCAGCAGACCTTACAGAGCATTGACCCGTTATTTCAGGCGTATGACCAGCGCATTCAACGCGAAGGCGGTGATCTGTTGCAACGCGATCGCTTTAAACCCCAATCCTTGGCCCTGATTGCCCTCGTCTACGCTCAGAGCAACCAAGCCGAATCCGCTCGAAAACTGCTTCAGCAAGTGAGCCAATGGGATGTCAATATGAGTGATCCCACAATCGCTGCTCCCGCAGAAAATCCCTTTGCGCTGTTTATGGCGGCTGAGCAATATGAGGGGGCGCTCCAACTGGCTCAAGCGACTAAAAACCCACAAATTCGAGAGTTTCGACTGCAAGATAGCGCGACGGCCTTACTCCAGCAAAATCGCTTTGATCTGGTGCTGCCTGTCGTTGATCAACTCACTGCGGCGAATCGCAAAACTCAGTTGCTCCTAGCGATCGCCCGACGCTATGGTGAGCTGCAACAGGTCAACAAAGCCTTGCCCATTTTGGCTCAAGCCTTCCGAGTGGCTCAAACCATTCCTGGGGAAGAATCTCAAGTGGATCGGTTGGGCCTTGATGGGGGAACGGTGATTGAGTTGGAGGATGACCGAGGCAGTCTCCTAGAGGCGATC
>DATNPE010000193.1:0-8143 GCA_036703355.1 Allocoleopsis sp.
CTAGTCAAAAGTCGAGGTTTAACGGCTCTATGGGTCACGCATCGTCTCGATGAACTCAATTATTGCGATGGTGCTTTTTTGCTTGATCGCGGTAGCGTGATTGATTCGGGCGAGCCAGAACGATTGAAGCAGCGCTTGATGCAAATTCAAGACGTTGCTTCTTGAGTCCCCTCAGAGCAATATTTCAGATCAATAAACAATTGGCGGCGACAGGATGACGACTGTGGCCGCTTTCTTGTAACAGAACGCAACAAAAAATGCAATGATTAAAAATATAGATTATATAGTTATGCAAACCTAGAAGAATTTTTGAACAATGCCTCGCTCTAAGCTACAGGCTGTTTTGCTAGTGGACGGCTACAACATAGTCGGAACTTGGCCTGAGCTGAAGGAAGCGCGCGATGCTGATGGCCTAGAAGCAGCAAGGTGGAAACTCATTGAAGCTTTAACCAACTACAGCGCTTTTCAAGGCTACGAAACCCAAGTTGTTTTTGACGCTCAGTATCGCGATAGCGCTAGTAATTGCGAGGTCGTCACGCAAAATTTGTCAGTTTACTATACAGATTTTGGTCAGACCGCAGATACTTACATCGAAAAGACTTGTGCCTTGTTTCGCCATGACCTGCGGAAATTTCACAGTCGGTTGATTGTGGCTACATCCGATCGCGCCCAACAACTCACGGTGGTGGGCTATGGAGCCGAGTGGATGTCAGCGCAGCAGTTAGCGTTTGAAGTGGAAACCACGGCCCACCGCATTCAGCGCAAGCAGCGGAGCACTCAGCGATCGCCCCAACGCTTTTTAGCCAACTCCCTCGATCCCGCTGCCCAACAGCGTTTGGCAGAACTCCGTATGGGTGTGAGATCGAAGAAATTTAAGAAATTCTAGATTTTTTTTAAAAAATTCGCTCACAGGGGTTGCAAAGATCAGAAAGGTCTGGTTATTATAGATTTCGCGCGCTGAAACGTTCCTCAGTAGCTCAGTGGTAGAGCGGTCGGCTGTTAACCGATTGGTCGCAGGTTCGAATCCTGCCTGGGGAGTTCAAGTAAACATAATATTCACGAGATTTAAGGCAAGGCTAAACCTAGTTGAAACCAACACCTGCTCAAGAATGGCTCGATTTCTGGTGGCTAGATCCAGAAGTTACCTTTCTCAATCATGGTGCTTTTGGAGCTTGTCCTAAACCAGTTTTAGAAATTCAGCAACAATTCCGCCAGCGCTTAGAGCGACAACCACTGCGGTTTCTGGCTCAAGATCTAGAAGGCTTGCTGGATGATGCCCGCGCGACATTAGCAGAGTTTGTGGGAGCAGACCCACTAGATTTAGCCTTTGTCCCCAATGCCACGACAGGTGTGAATACTGTTTTGCGATCGCTCCACTTCACACCTGATGATGAGCTACTCACGACTAACCACGAGTACAACGCTTGCCGCAATGCCCTCGATTTTGTGGCGGCACGGTCGGGGGCTCAGGTCGTTGTCGCAGACATTCCTCTACCGCTCCAGTCACCAGACCAAGTGATTGAGGCAGTGATTGCTAAGATTTCTCCTAAAACCCGGCTAGCCCTGCTTGATCACGTCACGAGTCAGACTGGCTTGGTGATGCCGATTCAGCGGTTAATCAGGGAACTGAAGCAGCTTGGCATTGAGACTTTAATTGATGGGGCCCATGCACCAGGAACAGTGCCATTGAATTTATCAGCGATTGGCGCAACCTATTACACAGGAAATTGCCATAAATGGCTCTGTGCGCCTAAGGGAGCCGCCTTTTTGTACGTGCAGCGCGATCGCCAAGCTCAAATTCGTCCCCTAACCATCAGTCATGGTGCAAACTCTCCCCGGACTGAGCGATCGCGGTTTCGCCTGGAGTTTGACTGGCCCGGAACTTATGATCCGAGCGCTTACCTGTCTGTACCCACAGCGATTCAGTTTATGGGTACTTTGCTGCCCGGTGGCTGGCCAGAGTTGATGGCGCAGAACCGCACCAAGGCTCTAGCAGCTAGAAAGATTCTCTGTGAAGCTCTAAAGGTTCCGCCCCCATGCCCAGATGAAATGATTGCGGCTTTAGCAGTCGTGCCTTTATCCGATGGCTCCTACCAGGCGTTACAAACTGCTTTACTGGAGCAATACGGGATTGAAGTGCCGATCGTTCCTTGGCCAATGGGTCAAAAGCGTTTGGTACGGGTGGCAGCGCAAATTTACAACACACTGCCGCAGTATGAGTATCTAGCCCAAGCGTTAGTAGACTTGTTGGCAATAGAAAAATAGGGGCAAATGGTGATTTGCCACAATGTCCAACCGATTGAATTGAGCGTCATGGCGCTAATGGTCAGCGCTCACGGGCTTCGGCGCTTCCTGTTTCGCTGTAAATGCGATCGCCTGTGGCACGGAACTTAACTGGATTTCGCCTGTGAGAGTTTTGTTAGCAAATTGTCCCCGGATGCTGGCGGAAGCAGCTGAGTTTTGGGATTGGCAATTTGGCAAGTTCGGAACTGGACCCCGTAAAGTTACTTGTTGATTGGTGAAGCGACCCGACAAAGGATGCTTTTCTTCAGCCGTAGCTGATTCCGACTCAGAGCCACTATTGGGTTTGAGAGTCGCACTCACGTAACTGCCAGACTGCTGAATGTGTAGAATTAAGGATTGCGAACCTAGACAATCTGGTAAAGCTGTGGCCGCGATCGGATACAACCCACTAATGGCAGGCGGAGCTTTGAGATTTTTCTCGCCATAAGCGCTGACGATACTAAACAAAGTTACGACAGAGCCAATGGCAACAGCGTAGAAGGCCAAAGATTTGAGGCTAAAGTGACTACTCATGCTTCGACTCCAGAATTATCTTCCTGAGGCTTCAGGAGGGTATCAGTATCTGCGAAAGCTGAGGTGATGTGAGATGTGATTTGGCTGTACTTGCGGGTAATTAATAGGGAAGAGCGACACTGAATCGCCAACTCATCTGTATAACGACCCAGAGTTTGACGTTCAATACCCCAAGCCCGACTGGTCCCTGCAATGGTTAAATCTACCGATTCAGAAGCCGTCACCACTGCCTGAACTGGGTTGGCCGCTTCTACCGTCTGAATATCAATGCGATCGCGTACCGATACAGGTAATTGAGCCATTAGGGAGCGAAATTCGTAGCTCGTTTCACTAGAGCCTTGTCCAGGAACCGCAATTTGCAAAATTGTTAGCTGGCGATGCTCTCGATTGAGCAGAAGTCTCAGCGCTAACTCTAAACCCAGATCATCATGGATGTTCGTGGCGTAGGGCACCAGCAACTTTTCTAAACGAAGTTGGTTGTGATCGACTAAGACCGCAACGTCTACTGGGGCAGTGCTGAGAATCTGGCCGACTCGACCGCCCAACCGATTTTTACTAAACGCTGGTCGGTGCCATCCGACTAAAACTAGATTGGCGCGATCGATCTCAGCAATTTGGGCTGTAGTCCGAGCCACGTCATTAGAAATGCGGACAATGGGATGCACTAAGCTGCGTAGCTCTGGCGGCTCTAAGCTTTGAATTACTTCCTCTAGACGTTGCCGCTGGATTTGGATCACGCGATCGGCTTCTATAGGAGTGCTCTCAAATAAGTAGTCTTCCTCTAGCTGAATCAAGCTTAAAGGGTGAACTACAGCCGTTTGTAGGCGAGTCCCCGCGATTTCTGCCGCCAGTTGTAATAAGCCTTTCTGCGTGGTGGGATTCGCTACAGGCACCAAGACTTTATAGGCAGGCGTATCGGCTGCCCCCCCTGCTGCCACAGTAGGTTCAGCATCGACCATATCTAGCTGAATCAGCTTCTTGGGATAGGTCCATTCCAGGAGCGGAGAAGTCATGAAAGTGG
This sequence comes from Allocoleopsis sp., assembly GCA_036703355.1. GTDB lineage: Bacteria > Cyanobacteriota > Cyanobacteriia > FACHB-46 > FACHB-46 > Trichocoleus. The sequence continues at coordinate 3,839 of DATNPE010000193.1, forward strand.
TAACCAGTGCCATGATCACCAGCATGGTGAATAGTAACGGTGAGATAACTCCCAGGCTCAAGCCAATGTTCAGCACAATTAATTCTGTGAGGCCACGAGTATTCATCAGCCAACCCAAGGCAGAAGCTTCCCGATTTTCCACCCCCGAAACTCGCGCTGCGACATAGGTGCCGCAATACTTGCCAATAATGGCAACTGCAACCACGGCAGCACAGAGCAACCACAAATCAGGGCTGTTGAGCAAACCAATTTCTGTCCGCAAGCCGCTATAGGCAAAGAAGATCGGCAGCAAGAAGATGAGAACGAAATCCTCGGTTTTTTGAGCGATCTCTCGGACTAAACCAGGATTTTTGGGCATAGCCGCCCCTAGCAGAAAGGCACCAAAGATCAAATGAATGCCAATAATTTCTGTAATCAGAGCTGAAACTACCACTGCCATGTAGATCCCAGCCAAGACAAATTGATTGAGCCTCCCCGCTCGGTCGTAGTGGCTGGAGAGACGTTGCAGCAACCAACGGCCTGCCGTGACCATAAAGCCGATGTAGAGCAAAGAATAGACAATGGTGGGGATGGCACCAACCATACTATTGGTGCGAGTGACCGCGATCGCCAAAGCCAACAAACACCAAGCCGTCACATCATCGACAGCGGCACAGGTCAGCGCTAGTGTGCCTAACCGAGTTCCCTGTAAGTTGTTTTCGGTAATAATTCGTGCCAGTACCGGGAACGCCGTAATCGACATGGCCGCCCCCAAAAATAGGGCAAAGGCCGTAAATGAGACACTGCCATTAGAAACTAGAGGGTAGAGCAGCAGCGAGAGTAAGCTTCCCAACGAGAAAGGGACCAGGATGCTGACGTGGGAGGTCAGAATGGCGATTTCTAATTGGCCGCTGAGATATCTAGGGTCTAGCTCTAGACCAATCAAAAACATGAAGAAAATCAGCCCGACCTGAGACAGCACATTGAGGAATGGCACTGTTTCGGCTGGAAACAAAGCGCCTGCCAGATCGGGGGCGATCAGACCCAAGAGAGAAGGACCCAGCATAATCCCAGCCACAATCTCTCCGATGACCAGCGGTTGCTTGATCCAGCGGCAGCCTGCCCCAACCAAACGGGACAGCCCAATCACAATTAAAATTTCAACGAGGACTAGGACAACGGTGTGCATAATTTCCTCAAAAAAGCCTCAGGTGGCGGTTGTCTAACTCAAAACTCCTAAGAGACAGATTCCTCGGGTAACTGTAGCACGCGCCCTCGCCAGGTCCAGCCCCAACCCGTTTCAGTCTTAATGATTGAGCCGATCGCGATCGCCGCCACTAAAACACCACCTACCCCACTCAGCCACCAATAGCGGGTCGGATTGCCTGAAGTTTTCATGGCTGTACGGCGTAGGTTGTACTGCAAGGCAATGGCGGCAAGCGCCAAACTCAAAGCACCGTAATTGAGCCAATCCGTTGGAGACGTAAACGCTCGATATAGCGCGATCGCCAACCCCACCCAAGGCAACGTGTAAACAACTAACACAATCAACGCCATATAAAGCATTAGCCCCACACTACGGTGCGCCCCTAAATAGAGATTTTTGGTCCAGCCTTCCCAAAGAGCAGACCAAGAGCGATACATCCGCACTTTGACAATTTCGGTGCCAACCACATATTGCAGCTTCAGGCCCTGTTGCTTAGTACGTCGAGCCAGTTCTACGTCTTCAACAATCTGACTCGCCACCGCTCGATGACCACCTAACTGATCGTAAGCAGTCCGACGAAACAGCATGAAGGGACCTGCGGCAAACGCTGCATCTGTAGCAGGATCATTGACTTCAGCAAAATTGAAGGCGGCGATGAGCTGATTAAACATCAAGGGTTGTACCAGCCACTCAGCCAAGCAACCACAGATTAAACCGGGACCACAACTTAATAATGCTGTGTTGTCTTGAACTGCGGTTTGCAGTGCCGTCTCCATGCCGTTAGGTTGCAAGCGAGTATCAGCATCAATAAATAGTAAGAACTCGCCACTGGCTTGTTCTGCTCCTTGCGTACATGCCCAATTTTTGCCAACCCATACTTCCCCTTGGGGTCGAGGTTGTCCTGCCAAGACTTTAAGACGAGGATCACCTAACTCTTGTTGTAGGGCTTGGGCGATCGCCAGCGTCTCATCAGAGGATTGGTCATCCACCACCCACAGCTCCAATTGCTCTGGTGGTAGTTTCGTGCTGTTGAGGACTACGGTAATGCACTCCTGGATATTTTCTGCCTCGTTGTAAGCAGGAATAATCACCGAGATGGACGGTAGTTGCTCAGGGGCGATCGCGTCAGCTAGTAGCGGTTGCAGTTTTGGAGCACTAGCGATCGATGCACGCACCTTGCTGGAAAAAAGAACAATTCCTCCCAAAGCCAGGAGGAGCACCACAAACAATATCAAAGTTTTACCGTCCTTAAAGGCGCTAACCTACCGATTCGCCTTAGTAATTACGCATTTTAAGAAAAATTTAGGATTTAGATGTCTCAATTTGAGATAAACACTCAGATGCAAAATCTGTCTTTAAAAACATTTGTTGAGCAAGGCTTACATCATCCTTTAGGAAGGATTTAGAATCCTTGCTTATAATCTGTACAGGAATCTTCGCATTCCTCAAGTGGTTCGTATTGAACCTTAAAAAATCACTGTAGAGAAAAATTCTTAATGATGCCCCGGATACTTGTTATTGATGATGATCCTGCGATTTCAGAGCTAGTAGCGGTCAACCTAGAGATGGCTGGGTATGACGTGAGCCAAGCGCCGGACGGCATTAAAGGTCAAGCTTTAGCTCTGCAATTGCAGCCAGATTTAATCATGCTAGACCTGATGCTACCGAAAGTAGATGGCTTTACGGTCTGCCAACGGTTGCGACGGGATGAGCGCACAGCCGATATCCCAGTTTTGATGTTAACTGCTTTGGGCCAAACTCAGGATAAGGTGGAAGGTTTTAATGCGGGGGCGGATGACTATCTGACCAAGCCTTTTGAGCTAGAAGAAATGCTGGCACGGGTACGAGCTTTGCTACGGCGCACCGATCGCATTCCCCAAGCCGCTAAACACAGCGAAATCCTCAACTACGGCCCTCTCACCCTCGTACCCGAAAGGTTTGAGGCAATCTGGTTTGATCACACCGTCAAGTTAACGCATTTAGAGTTTGAGCTTTTACACTGTCTCTTACAACGTCACGGCCAAACGGTTTCTCCGAGCGAAATTCTTAAAGAAGTTTGGGGCTATGACCCAGATGACGATATCGAAACGATTCGGGTGCATGTGCGACATTTGAGAACGAAGCTAGAACCCGATCCACGTCATCCCCGCTATATCAAAACTGTCTATGGCGCTGGCTATTGCCTGGAGTTACCCAGCAATGAAAAGTCAGAAGATGTGGCCGAAGCAGTAGCTGAGTAATCTGTCTCACCTAAAAATTCATAGTCTGCTGACTTTAAACTAGCCTGCTAGCGCTCCTCTCCACTCTCTATGCAGGCTAAATTTTGCTTGGCGATCGCTCAACTGTCACAAGGCTAGTTCGCATCTCCTTAAAACTCCCACACATGATTGGGATCATTGAGAGATGCTCGCACATTAGCTATATCGGCCAAATCTTTAAAGGGAGAAGATTTAGCAATCTCGACAATGGAATCCAAAGCCTTTGCAAGTTGCTCATTATTTTCGTTGGCGATCGCTCGATCCACAACCTCAAACAAAGAACGAAAGTTTTCAGCGCGTTCATCAAAAGAGCGATCGAGATAAGCCATTAATAGATCGCGTTGAGTATGAATTTTAGCGATCGCTACCTTCTCATTAGCCTCAATCTCACGACGCTGAGTTTTCTCGATCTCTGCGATTTTTAAGTAATCAGTGTACGCAGCAGCTAGCTCGCTCAAGCATTGCATAGGACTCATAAATGCTTGAAGATCAAAAGCTGTTACTGAAGTTTTCTTGTTTATCATGCTCGTTATTTCTAGAGATTACGGTATTTTTCCAAAATATTTACGGTGCCAATATTAATCTTCCCTTCTTCATTTAGAAGTGGAGTCTTTAGAATTTCTGCCAGCGCTTTAATCAAAAGTGCAACCTCCTGGAACTGGTGAGCATCTCTGTTCTTGTCAAATAGTTCGTGAGATTCAAGTTCGTCCAATCCCAAAACAGCTTGGCTATTGACATGACTGACGAGGGTGCTCAGCTCATCAATTCGTTTATTTACTTCTTTCAGGAAATCCTGTGCTGTATGAATGTTAGCAATAGCTTTGTTTGCTTCACAGGCATACTTTCTAGCCTTTGTTAAAG
>DATNPE010000194.1:0-2440 GCA_036703355.1 Allocoleopsis sp.
ACTCAAGCCAGAGGGCTATCAACTGTTAGCGCCCTGTGCCCCGTCCAAAATTGTGGCGGTGGGCAAAAACTACGCCAAACACGCAGCAGAAATGGGGGGTGAGGTGCCTAAGGAGCCCTTATTATTCTTAAAGCCACCGACGGCTGTGACGGCAGCGGGGACAGAGATTAACTATCCGTCGCAAACGGAGCGAGTCGATTATGAAGGCGAGTTGGCAGTGGTGATTGGCGAGCGTTGCGTAGATTGTACTCCGGAGCAAGCTCAGGCCAAGATTTGGGGCTACACGATCGCGAATGATGTCACTGCTAGAGACCTGCAACGACGGGACAGTCAATGGACAAGAGCCAAGGGCTTTGATACGTTTTGTCCTTTAGGGCCTTGGATTGTGCGAGAACTCAGCCCAGGAGCCCGATTGCAGACAATTGTGAATGAAAATCCTGAACCTGCTCAATCAGCTTTAATTGAGCAGATGGTTTTCCCCCCTGATGTGTTGGTATCTTATATCAGCCGCATCATGACGCTGCTTCCCGGTGATGTGGTGCTGACAGGAACACCAGAGGGGGTTGGGCCGCTGCAAATTGGCGATCGCGTGCGAGTAGAAATTGAAGGAATTGGCAGTCTTGACAACCAAGTGGTAGCTCGACCCAGCATTCGCTCTTAGCAACTCAACAACCTGAAGCGGCTCCTGTAATGGGCCGTGAACGCGGAACTAGGAATTAGCGGACCTGCATATAAACTGCATCTGACAAAGTGGGAATTTCGGCGTAACGTCCTAAGAGTGACTGAGCAACAGAGTAAATAAAGGCAGCCAGAACCCCCAGAAAAACCACATTGAAGAGAGTTTCTTGAATTAAAGTAATGGGAATTGCTCTGAGTAGCAGCGGTAAGATCAAACCGCATAACATTAAGACAATATCGATCAGGATTGCCTGCATCGTATTGAAGCGAATAAAGTGACTGATGCGTTCGTTGCGAACTACGAGTAAAAATAAGGCGAAGAAAATAATTAAACTCATAAATCTATTGCTGTAATAGATTTGCGCTAGTGGCAGGATTGGTATGAATAGAAGCGAAAGGATGGGAAATTGAGCAAATAAAAATTGACCAAACCCTAGCGCACTAATTAGGGGAAGCAGATAAGGCAAAGCCGCAAAAATGCGATCGGGAACAGTGGTCGATCCGCGCCAAGTCATTGTGCTGGCTCCTAAAAATTGTCAGATAATGGTTATTAAGCTCAGGATAACGCAACAACCTGCTCTAACTGTCTAACTGGCTGCGTCTGAGAGAACGCTTCGCTTAAACTCCATGTCTTACCTGAAGGCGTACTAACCATGCGAATCTAACCAGCGGCGATCGCTCTATCTGCCTGGACCTAGCATTGCACTCACGACGGTTTGTTCACTCAATATTGGCGATGCGAAAGCCCATCTGGCACTCATATTGGACCGGTTGGCTCTCGCTGAGTTTATGAATCGCATGACCACAACGCAGCCGTCCCTGGTTCCAACGTGGTTGACCACTGCGGTCTGCCAAAAGACAACTTTGACAAACTTGCTGAGGGGAGAGTAATTGTTCACCTATCAAGATGACTAGCATTGGACTCCTCCGGTGGTTCCCCGATCCCACTGCCTGTATTTTAAGTTGTCATCAGGGGAATTAAGTGTGAAGCATACAGAGCTTAATCTGAAGTTTAGTCTTCCCACTTTTAGCCAGTAGTGTTCTTGACATCACTTTGCTGAAACTTCTTGATCCCTAGTCAGATTAGTGGCGATCGCTCCTGCTTACCAACCGATCCAGTCAACGCAAGCAACGAAGTGCCTTCCTCTCTCCGTCCTTCAGCGTTATGATTATTGATTCAGGAAAAAATTGACAAAGCTGGCACCATAGTAATTACTACTGAAGGGTAGCCACCTGAGCTTGCAGCCGTTCTGACATTACTTTCACTTGGGGTTCGCTCTGTGACTCAAACTAATTTAGACTTCCTAGCCAAATCTGATCCCGACATTGCTGGCTTGATTAACCAAGAACTCCAGCGCCAGCGTGACCACCTAGAGTTGATTGCGAGTGAAAACTTCACCTCAGCCGCCGTGCTAGCAGCTCAAGGTTCGGTGCTAACCAATAAGTACGCGGAGGGTTTGCCTCAAAAACGCTACTACGGTGGTTGCGAATATGTAGATCAAATCGAACAACTGGCGATCGATCGGATCAAGCAACTCTTTGGTGCGGCCCATGCTAACGTGCAGCCTCACTCTGGTGCCCAAGCTAACTTTGCGGTTTTCTTGGCTCTGCTAGAACCAGGAGACACCATCATGGGCATGGACTTGTCTCACGGAGGACACTTAACCCACGGCTCTCCAGTTAACGTTTCGGGCAAGTGGTTTAAGGTTTGTCACTACGGCGTCAGCCAAGAAACCGAGCAGCTAGACTACGACCAAATTCG
>DATNPE010000195.1:0-5307 GCA_036703355.1 Allocoleopsis sp.
CTGTTTCTAGTTGAGTGGGGTTCTTGGGTTCGACCGAAAGGGCATATTTGACGTTTCCCATTGCGTCTTCAATCTCGCGGTAAGCCTGTCGAGAGCTATCTTTTACCCCATCCTCCACATCAAACCAATTTTCGCGAAATTGTTGGTAGGCGGTGGCTGCTCCTGCCAAATCTTTGGCTTCTACTTTGGCGATCGCCTGCTCAACATAACTATCAAGCCGTTGCATGTCCTGCTGGGGACTATTGGCTGCCCAAGCAGGCACCGTAACCATCAGCATGACACTCAAAGCTAAGGTAAATAACCACCCCCAGCGATGCGGTTTTGGAATGCGAAGATGTGACACGTTCTGCTCTATCCCGTTTTGATATATTCCACTGGTTGTTTCAGGCTGATTAAAAACATGCCTGGGTTGCAGAAAAAGCGATCGCTAGTTCCTGCTGCACCCAAAGCGCAGAGTTATCTAAATTTTGAATCGCTTGGTAAAAGTTTTCCAGTGATCTCCCCAGTTGGCTAAAGGCAGAACCGCTCGCCCTGCCAAACTTTGGAAGTAAATGCCACCAATCGTGATCAGAAAAATGCCGTAAGCATAGGCTTGAACTACATATAAAGTCTGGGTGTAGCCAAACAAAGCATTGAGCAAGAAACCAGGGAAACGGTCTTCTGGTAAAACTTTGCTCAAATTCCAGACCATTGGCCCCAGAATGCAAGCAGGCTGCTTAGTAAACGGCTCATAGTAGAAACACAGCGCTTCCGAACTGCGATCCATTTGGGCTAGAGTTGCCATTGCCGCATCAAAGTGGCCCAAGGCCGCGACGACTAATCCTGACACGATCAGCAGCAGCAAAATCCCCATTACCTGGAAGAAGCGGCGGAGATTGATCTTGATGCCCCATTTAAACAGCAGCACTCCTAACCCCGCTGCCACAGCGAGTCCTCCCAAAGCCCCCAAGGTTGGACCTAAGCCTTCTTGGAGCTTGGCTGCAATAAATAAAACTGTTTCAAAGCCTTCACGGAGTACTGCAAAGAAGATCAAGCTGAAGATGCCCCAACTTGCTTGCCGATCGCGTTTGAGGGCAGCACCGACCGCCCCTTCAACTTGGGTTTTGAGCAATCGTGCCTGTTGGGTCATCCAAATCAGCATCCAACTGAGCAAGGCGATCGCTAGGACACTAAACCCACCCTCTAGCAAGGGTTCTAGAACGGGAGCATATTTGGGACTGGCGACACTTAAGGCCTGCATCCCCCAGCCAAACAAGATCCCCACCAAAGCACTCGCGAGTAGTCCTGCTCCAACCCCTCCATAAACCCAACGATTCAGACGGCTTTGCTGCGCCTTTTTTAAGTAGGCGAGGACGATACCTACGACTAAGGCTGCTTCAACGCCCTCGCGCAGGGTAATGACAAAGGTGGGAAGGGCAAGGCTCCAGTTCATGAACGTTCAATAATAGGAGGATAAGGAAAAGCGATCGCCAGATAGGGTGAGGTCTGGCTTGGAGTTGACCTCAACTTTGGTGACAAATTAGCCACCTTTCCAGCGCTGTGTGACTTACTTGATCACCTTCTGTGACTCTTGTTCAATCGCCTTCACCAACTGAGAAACTTGTTCTGGCGACTTAACTGGAGTTGCGGGAGGAATGACTGCGGGCCATGCCTGAGTCAATTCTGCAAGGTTTTTAGCCATCGCTTGCTGGGTGTCTGGCGCACTTTGAGTCAGTTTGCCAGCCGCATCTTTATATAAGTCTTGGGCGTAGAGTACAAAACCGCGCGAGTCCTGATACTCAATGGCAGCCGCAATTTTGCCATCGGCGATCGCTGCTTGGTACTCGGCATCAGCCGCATCTAGCAACCCATCGATCACCCGCAAGGTAAATTCTGGAGACTCTCGTTGGGTGGCTGGTAAAGCTTGAATGGCGGCATCAATGGCTTGTTCAGCAGCCGTAAAGGTGGCTTGGACTTGAGCCGAGTCCTTGGCTCCCGCCTTCACCATATCTTGCAAGCTAATCAATGTGGTTTTGAATTCTTTCACGTTGCGCTCTTGCAACTGATCTTCAACATCGGCATAAATTTCTTCTACGGGGTGGCCGATGTGCGGTTCAGCTTGCTTGGGTTGTTGTTGGTCGAGCAGCTCTTTGGCGACGAGCAGGTGACCTTTCATTAAGCCCAACTTCGTCATGTAGTCAGCGTCCTTGGCCGCCCCAGTTAAGACGACATCTTCGATCGTCACCATGTCTTTGATTTGGTTGAACTGGTCTGCCGTGACAACTTTTTTAGTCACCAGTTCCTCTGGACTAGCGTAAGGCCGACTGGCTTGAATGCGGTTGGAAAGCGCCGGAATTCCCAATTTGCCTTCCAGCTTGTCTAGCTCCGACAAAATCGCCGTATTGATGTTAATCTTTGCCTCAGCTGAACCGTGACCGCTGTGATCCATCGCTGCTGTGGAGTTTGTCGCTGCGGGAGAACTGGCAGCGGGAGACTGCTCGGCGGTGGGGGTGGTATTGCAAGCCGCTAGCAGTAGGAGGCCAGCGATCGGAACCAGATTTGCTAAAGACCGAAAAGAACGCATGATAATTCTCAAACTAGAACTAAAAACGGCACCGCAAATTGCTAGGCGTTTTGGTCACGGCAGCCATCAGTATTTTTGAAACAGCCTTTAGTAAAGACCATTAATAAGACATTTCAAGAATACTGCGAAAGAATGTCAATTAAAACAGCCGATACTAGAAAAATCTGAAAATCCAAGGAAGATAGAAAAGCAAGGAATGTCAGCTCATCGTAGTCGCAACAACGAAAAAGCAGCAAATTCGCAACGCAGGTCTGAGATCTTGGTGTTAGGCAAAACGCAGACGTGAAGTCAAAAATGAACCTTGACTAGTTTTGTTGCTAACTTATCTCAGTAATTGAAATAGCTCTGCTGTCTCTGCTAATAGGGATAGTTATCAATAATGCTGCTCCCCCGCCGTCATAAAGTTGATAAGACGGTTTACACTGGGCGAGTTATAGGACCAATGACCTCAAACTGCCCCATGCAACCTGCTTCCGCGATCGCATCTTGGTGGGGGTGAAACATATACTTGCCGGGAAAGCGATAGCTAAACTCTAGAATGTGTCGCTCTGCTGTCCCCATCGTGATGACATCTGTTTCTTCTTGGGGGGTGAGCGATCGCCCGGTTCGGTAAACTTGAAACATATTGGCGTGAATGTGAAACGTCACCGCCGCATCCAGTTCGATCATGTTGAGGACATATAGGCGAATCAACTGGTCCTGCTGAATCGGAATCGGATGATGCATGTAGTGGTGAGGCAAACCATTGAAGGCATAGAGTTCGTTGCGATTGTCTTCATTGGTGTCGTAGCCCGCCATGATCAGCACTATTTCATCGGCAGGAGGCCGACTCTGTGGTGGATCGATGATGAACATGCCATACAAACCTTTGCCAATATGCCGAGTCACAGGGGCAGTATGACAGTGGTAAAGATGTACACCATAGGGCTCCGCATCAAATTCGTAGATCGTCGCAGTGCCATGACGGACGGGCTTAATACCATCTTCCTCGGCCCGATGGACTCCGTGGAAATGGATGGAATGGGAGTGACCTGCCTGATTGAGAAAAACGACCCGGACGCGATCGCCTTCTCTGGCTCGGAGGGTGGGTCCTGGAACGCGCCCATTAAAATTCCAAGTAATAAAAGAAGTGGCACTGTTGAGCTGAACCGTGGAAGTTTGAGCTTCGATGCGAAACTCTCGAATGGTGCGACCGTTTTCTCGCTTGACGGTGCCGTAGTCAAAGTCGCGCAACACTGCCATTGGGCTGAGGCCCCCAGTCGGTGCTAGGGCTTCGGCTGGCATGGGTGGAATCTTGACCGAGTGAGTGCGCTTGGGCTGGACTGACTGCATGGCGATCGCAGCTCCTCCAATGCCCATTCCTGCTAAACCCCATTGCAAGAATTTACGCCGCTGCCAAAGCTCTTTCCCAAGTAGATCGTAACTGGGCATGAAATAGCCAGTGCCTCAGGCACACTGATACGAAGTTGCCTTTTGGAGCATAGGCAATTGAGTTGTTATTGTCAATTATTCTCAGTAGCTGATTCCATTGCAGCTCAGGCTTAGGAACGAACCATAGGCGATCGCTCAAAAAATTATTCAGCCAAATAGAAATTGCCAAGAAAAAACGCCCCACGCAGGAGCGCTAATTCAGTTGTAGTTTAAGCACTCATCACAACTGAGTTCCCCCTATCTTAGGCGACCCTCTCGAAAATGGATTTATAGAAGCATTAAGCCTTTCGAGACACCAAATAGAGGCAAAAGAGGTTGAAACCTTGAGAGCGGTTGAGGTTGGAAACATGACACGCTGCCGCCGCGATCGCCCAAAATTGTTAAGTTTGCCATCATCACGGCGACTCTACCCCAACAAGCGATCGCCCTAAACCCAAAATTTCAGTTTCTAGCCTGTCGTTTTTTCCGGATGCAACGCTGCCTTCCTAGAAGAAAAGAATGGTAGATGCACCCTGAATTCAATCCCTGGCTTCGGCTGGGGATTTTTTGTTTGTTGCTGTAAATTTTTTAATTCCTATTCCACAGCTTGGGGTTGATCCGGGTACGTTTGAGGCATGAATATGCATCAGACACGCGATCGCCACAAGTCTGCCATTTTCTCCTGGGCTGTGCTGCTGCTCAGCTTCACAGAGACCCTACTCGGAATTCCTGCTTTAGCGCAGGTCACGGGAAAACCTACTAACCAAACCCCGTTGCCACAAGCTTATTTAGAAGCGATCGAGGATGCCCAATTAGCCGAGCCACAGGAAATCTATCGCAACCTCACGCCGATCGTTTGGTACAACCCTGATTTAGCTTGGGATCGCAGCCGCGTCTTAGTCACTGTCTGGACAACTTATCCGGGGTATGCCAGTCGAGTCGGTGGCTTGATGCGCTTGCCGATCGACCTCTGGGTGACAGCGGCTCCCGATTTAAAGAATTTCTGCAAAACCTACCGTCCTACTCAGGAATCTTCTCTACCCTATCGCCTCAACCAGCTTTTGGGGTTGCCCCCTGATCAAGCAAACCAGGCTCGCTCCATCGTGGAATTGTGGGTGGAACCCAGGCATCTCTTCCGTCCTACCCCTGACCCAGATATTAGCGATCGCGAAGCCACCCTAGAATTTCCGAGCAATGGATTTGAAGCGATCGCACCCAGCTATCAGGAATGGTTCAGCGCTCAGTTTGCGAGTCGCTACCCCACGACAGGTAAATCTTACCCTTGGACCCAACTTGGATACACCTACGATTGGGGCAACCAAGCCGACTGGCAA
>DATNPE010000196.1:0-5168 GCA_036703355.1 Allocoleopsis sp.
CCCAACCGTTGCTTTGGCGCTGAGTTGTGGTGCCGCGATCGCTGGCGCTGAGCCACTATACGTATGCGGGCCTGTAGAGCCAACACCACGGCTGCAAAGCTCGATGCCTCAGATTGAGTTTCGTTTGCAGAAGCCAGGGACCGACAAGCAACTGCAAGTGCAGCAGCAACGTCTCACCCAATTGCTGTTACAGAAAACCCAAATTAGTCAAACTGAAAAATCTATCGCTTTATATGAAAATCGGGCTGCCTTAGAAAAAACATATCAGGCGATCGCCGCTTTGTATGAGCCTACCCGTCTCGATAGCAGTCATATCCAATCTGCTGAGACCGCATCTCCTTTCGCGCCTCCTGCTCCGTGGCAATCCTTCACCGCCTTAGACATTAGCGTTAAGTTTGATCCCTCCGGTGGCAAAACCTTTGCAAACTTGACGAAAGCGATCGCCGGAACGGGGCGCACTTTGGGCATTTTCTTGAATGACCGATTGATCAGTGCGCCCTCGGTGGATGCAGTCTACGCTTCTACTGGGATTACAGGAGGGCAAGCCACCATTAGCGGCAACTTTACCAACGCAGAAGTCCAGGAACTCGCACCTTGGTTGGGGTTATCCTTGGAGCCACAAGCAACCAAAGCCTCCAAGCGTCAATAGCTGCTGGCTGTGGCTCAGTTTACTTTTTCTGAGGCCGCTGCTTCTCTGGTAAGTTGCGGAGGGGAGTTTCTCGGCCTCGGTAAAACTGTTGCTCTAAACGCCCCAAGCCCAACCAAGCTGCTCCACTGATTAAGCTCGCGATCGCTGCTGCAACCACCCAAACTCCAGCCGCGCTGCCTAGAGAAACTGCCAGTATGGGGGCAACCGTCCAAGCGATCGCCGCCAAAATGACACAAGCCAATCGAAGCCGCTGTAATCGGGTCAGAGCCGCACTACAACTGGCGCACTTGATCGTGTGGGAATAGTAGCGATCGAGCAGTTGTTCTTTGGGTAACGCAGGAGGTAACGTCGCACCTGGAAATGGATCAGCACTGTAACGGTTTACCCATTGCCGCAAAGCTGAGACAAAGCGATCGGCTCTGGTGGGTAAGTAAAAGGCTCTAGCAAAGTTATTGCTGCCGCCTGCCTGCTCTAGATAGCGCTCTTGGTGGTGCAGAAAGATTTGGTCATCTTCTAGGACGCTGTTCTGGCCTAGGTGTGAGTACCAGCGGGGAGTCAAGCGAATGAAGAAACTGGGCAACTTGGAGGAGAACTTAAAGGGGAACCGCGCAAACAGCCGACATTCTCCTTTGCGAATTGGGGTGGCGTAAACCACGGTCAACGTTCTGCCAAACTGCTTGGAAGTTAGGTCGTGCCACATCAGCCCTGGGGCAATAAAGGTGGTGTCTTGACGACCCAGCGTGCCTTTGCGCGGTCCTTCCTCCCATACTCCCTGAAAACCTTGCTTGCCAGATTCCACCAGTTCTAGCTCGACCGGGGCGGCATTAGCGCGATTGCCTACGGAGCGGTGGTGCGTATAAGGCACATGGCTGGCATCTAAGACGTTTTCTAGTAGGGTCAGCGCGTCGTAAGGCAAATCTCTAAAGGTATTGAGGCAAACCCAACCCTCTGTTTCTTCCATCGGCGTCACGGTCGGCACTGCGGTTTTGGCGGCGTTTTCTGGCTGACCAGGATAAACAAACAACAGCCCTTGACGCACTGTAGCAGGAAATGCCCTAATACAAGCCCGTTCGGAGGTTTCTGCGATACCGCCGATCGCCTGTTGGGGAATGCGATCGCAGTGACCCGCGCCAGAAAAAGCCCAGCCATGATAGGGGCACTCTAGCAAGCCATCTTCAGAAATTCGGCCTTCAGAAAGCGGCGCTAAGCGGTGAGAACATTTGTCTTCCAACACTCGCCAAGATGCAGTTGCCTGCTCCCACCAGATGACTAAATCGGTTTCCAGCAGGGTAAATCGAGCAGGTTTGGTCTTATCTAAATCTTCCACATAAAATATCGGATACCAAGCTTCTTTGCAGTCAAACCGAGATGGGTCAGGGCCACCTGCGGGGAGTTCCTGGGCTTCACGTGGCATTTCTACCACTTCGCTTGAGAGCGTTGCCGTAGTGGCTCTACCTACAGTGGTTTTTGGCTCTGTTTCTGCGATCGCCTGTGTTTGATGCCAAGATGCATCTGCCATTGTCTCTGGAGTTGTCTCCATACTTTTCCTCTTTGCACGCTTCTCTAGCACCTAACTCTAATGTTAAGAATTTTTGAGCGTTATGGGGACAACTGCCTGTAGATGATCGGCTGTAGGGGCGTTAGCGTAGCCATGCCAAAGGCTTTACGGCCGTTCGCCCCTACGAGAATGTGCAAATCGGATTTTGGGATTTATTTTACAAACGGTTGGCAGGGATTTGGAATTGGTAGGTGTCGCCGTGGCTGAGGTATGCGATTTGGGTGTCTAGTCCGGCGGCTGCGATCGCCTGCTGGAATTCTTCTAAGGGAGATTTGAAGACAGTGTAGTCGTTGTAATGGATGGGGATAGCGGTTTTAGGGGCAATTAAGCGCACCATTTCTACGCCTTGCTTACCATCCATTGTTAGTAACACACCAAATGCCTTGGTGCCACCTAGATGCAGCAGCGCTAAATCAACCTGTGGATAGCGTTGCGGGATCTCTTTGATCTCCTCATAGACTAAAGTATCCCCCGTGATGTAAAGACGAAATAGATGTTGCCCGTCGCTATTTTGGAACTCTAATAAGCTACCCATCACCGGAGGCAATAAAGCAGCTAAAGCTCCGGGGCCATGTCTTCCTGGCATCGCAGAGATGCGGAGTTGCACCCCTCCTTTCTGAACGGTCATAGTTTCCCAGGTGTTTAGGGCATAAGCCGCTTGGAAGCCCTTTCTCTGCAACTTTTCAGTGGCGTGTTGGGTAGTGACGATGGGGACAGTTTTATTTAGCTTTTGCTCGGCAATGCGATCGAAGTGATCCTCGTGCATGTGGGAGAGCACCACCAAATCTAGCGGTGGCAACTCCTCAATCTCGATCGCGGGATTGGTGACTCGTTCAGAACGCAGCCCATATCCTAAATGAACATGATCCCCTTGGTGCAAGAAGTTGGGGTCTGTCAGGATGGTAAACCCAGCGTACCGCAGGATGACAGTTGCAGTGCCAACAAAGAAAACGGAACCATTCGCAATATCAGGACTGTCGTTTCCAACTGGCAAAACTAAGGTACTTGAATGACTCATACATCACCTGACAGGTAACCCAACGCCCCCAGTCGGCCTACCGGGATAGCATCAAGAGGATTGATTAAGCGGTAGCGGAAACGGAAAACCGAAAAAGCTTGTGACTAGAGCTTGGCTTAGAGCCAGCTTAAAGTTAGAGCGATCGCAGTTAGGTAGACAAAAGAAATAGGATGTTCTACTTATTCAGCAGATTAGAAGCGATCGCCTCAGCCAGCGTCTATCTAAAGAAATCTTTTGCCTACGTCTAAGGAGCTGTAAAGTAAGTAAATGGATCTGTGCCTTTCGCGACGAAACAGCTTTGAATTCCTGTCCGCTCCACAGTTGTAGATGGCCCCTTGGCTGTATCCCTGTATACACATCTTTGATGGATATCCCTGGGACTCAGTTCGCCCTCCAGAGAGATTTAGTCCAACTGAAAGGCGATTACACATAGATCAGCGAATTCAGAAGCCAGCTTTCTGGTGAGACCTATCGACACAATTTACGGTAATACCCAAGGCATCAGATCCAGCCAGCTCAAGCAGCTTCAGCGGCTTTACGACCAGCGGCAACCGAGCGATCGCTTTTGTACGTCAGAGTTGGCTCAAGCGTTGGCAGCTCTCAGTACCGCGATTCATCATCCTGTCTGTATCTACTTCAATCGGCGGGGCCAAGTGCTACGAGTGGCAGTCGGTACACCCGCCCAGACTCAACTGTCACCTGAGGAGTTACCTCGACACAGTGCAGAACGCTTGAGCGGAGTTCGCTGTTTAGCAACCCAGTTTAAGGCCGATCTGCCCGACACAGCTAGCCTTACAGCGGCGACTCGGCAGCGATTGGATGCCCTCATGATCCTATGTCTTGCCAACGGTTCCAGCTCGAATGGCAGAAAATCCAAAGATGGCACATCTGGCGAGATTCAGTCTACCTATTTGGTCCATCTCGTCCCTGATGTCGATCAGCCTTATGAAATTTCGGCTCCGCTCCCCCTCAACGAGCTAGTTGAGCTAGATTTTGATGATTTAGTCGGCGATTGGGAAAAAGAGTTTCGAGACGCTGGTTTTGGAGCCTTTCAGTTTGAGGACAAGGGAGATGACCAAGACAAGATTTTGCTGGTGGGATTGATGACCGATGATGTCTCCCCGCAGCGTTTTGAAGATGGCTTAGAAGAGCTGGTGCGTCTAGCCGAGAGTGCTGGCGGTACAATTCTCGAAACCATGACCCAAAAGCGATCGCAACCCCATCCCCAAACCGTGGTAGGTCAAGGAAAAGTAGAAGAAATTGCTCAGCGGGCACAAGCGATCGGTGCCAATTTAGTGGTGTTCGATCGCGACCTCTCCGCTTCCCAAATCCGCAACCTGGAAGAGCAGATGAGTCTGCGGGTGATAGACCGTACCGAACTGATTCTAGATATTTTTGCTCAGCGTGCCCAGTCTCAAGCAGGGAAATTGCAGGTGGAACTGGCTCAGTTGGAGTATATGTTGCCACGACTGCGAGGGCGGGGTCAGGCCATGTCCAGGCTGGGCGGTGGAATTGGTACCAGAGGTCCAGGGGAAACCAGGCTAGAAACCGAGCGGCGGACGATTCAGCGACGGATTAATCAACTGCAACAGGAAGTAGACCAGTTGCAAGCTCACCGTTCTCGTCTGCGGCAACAGCGACAACATAACGAAATTCCTACCGTTGCCTTGGCAGGGTATACCAATGCAGGCAAGTCTACATTGCTCAATACCTTAACTCACGCCGAAGTGTATACTGCCGACCAGTTGTTCGCCACTCTTGACCCCACCACAAGACGGCTGACGATCACCGATCCGGATACACAATCTCAGCGATCGCTCCTGCTCACAGATACCGTGGGTTTTATTCATGAGTTGCCACCTCCCTTGATGGACGCTTTCCGAGCCACTTTGGAAGAGGTGACAGAAGCCGACGCGGTGCTGCATGTGGTCGATCTCTCCCAT